>JASJYE010000140.1 GCA_030123645.1 Candidatus Hydrogenedentota bacterium
TTTAGAGAGGCCAAAGCGGGACGGGCCAGCCTGGATTTTTCGGACCTGCTGCGCGAGACGGTGCGGATGCTCGAGGAGGATGATGCGCTTCGCGCGTGGACGGCTTCGGGTATCAAGTATTTGCTCATCGACGAGTTCCAGGATACGAACGCGGGGCAGCTCGCGCTCGCGGAAGGCCTGATGGCACTCACCGGCCGGGCGGGGGCGGAGTTGTTCGTTGTCGGTGACGCCAAACAGTCCATCTACAAGTTTCGCGGGGCGGAGGTCGAAGTATTCGATAAGGCCAGGGCCCTGGTGGAGGAGACCGTTCCGCTGGACGTGAATTACCGGTCGCTGCCGGAAGTCATGGGGTTTATCAACGATTTTTTTCAGCGGTCGCGCGCGCTGGAGCACGTGGAGCCCGACTACAAGGGCATGCAGACGGACAGAGACGCCGTAAATGAGCCCCGCGTGGAGTTTCTGATCCCGGAGGAATCGGATGGCGCAAACAGCGACGCGCTGCACAATATGGAAGCGGAATTGATCGCCAACCGTATCGCAGAGCTCTGCGGGCGGGGAGGCGCTCTTGTATTCGATACCGACTGCGATGTCGCGCGGCCCGCGGACTTCGGCGATGTCGCCGTGCTCTTTCGGCGCGGAACGCACATCCAGACCTATGCCCGGGCCTTCACGAAGCTCGGCATCCATTGCAACATTGTCGAGGGGGCGGGATTCTATAAGAAACAGGAGATCGCCGATTTTCGCAACCTCTTACAAAGCGTCCTCGATCCCTGGGACGAGACCGCGCTGGCAGGTTTTCTCCGGAGTCCAATCGCCGCGCTCAAGGACGAGACCCTCATGGAGCTGTGTCTGGATAAGGGATTGGCCGAGGCCTTCACTTCGACGATGGCCGCGGCCGATGAGGAACAGAACCTTCGCCTGAATGAGGCGCGCGAACTCGTTTGCGATCTTCGCAAGCATATCGAGATGCCCCTAGCGGCCTTCCTGCGCCACGCGCTGATCGAAACGAGCTACGAAGCGATCTTGCTTTCCGAAGCCCACGGCGTGCAGAAGGCGAGCAATGTACGGAAGCTGGTCGACGTCGCGGCCGACTTCGCCCACTCGGGCCCTGCGCGGCTCCGGGCCTTCACGCGCTATCTGGACGACCTTAGCTCGAGAGAAATTCGCGAGGGCGAAGCGGAGCTTTTCTCGGGTGCGCGCGGGGCGGTAAAACTGATGACTATCCACAAATCGAAGGGGCTCGAGTTTCCAATCGTCGTCATCGCGGATACTGCGCAGGGCACGCGCGACCGCAGCTCGTCGAGCCCTTTTCTTTTCCACCGGCGGCTGGGCGTCGCCTCTAAGATAGTGGGTCCCGGGGGCGATGCGATTGCACCGGGGATCGGCGAAATCATGAAGCGCGTGGGCAAGGACGAGGACAGGGCCGAAGAGGCGAGAATTTTGTACGTCGCCATGACGCGTGCCAGGGACTGGCTGCTGATCGGCGGCTCGCCGAAACCGGGCAAGGGAAGCTGGCTTCGTTCGATGAACGATATCTATGGCTTGACGGGCCGTGCAGACGGCGACGTGGTCTCCGGGGACGGCTGGCAGGCCGTGCTAAGGCGAAAGCCGGGCGAAGCGCCACGGGGTGTCCTGGCTCCGAAGGAACGCCCATCGGAGACCGTCGAAATGCTGCTCGGCCGCGCGGCACGTCTCGATACTCCGACAATATCTCACGAGAGCATCACGATTACCCAACTATTGAATCTTATGCAACCGGGTGAAGGCGAATATGAAGAAACATCGACCGTCACCGGGGGGCAGGAACTCGACCCAATGCTCAGGGGCACGATGATCCACCGCTTACTGGAGTTGTGGGACTTCACGGCATCCGAGGCGCCGCCGGTAGGGCAAATCATCTCCGCGGAGAGTCCGGCCATCGGCACACGGGCGCTTTACGAGGCCGAACTTAACGAGGCCATAACACGAATCGAACGATCGGAATTCTTCGCGCAGTTGCAGCAAGCGGCGGGTTTCCAAAAGGAGCTGCCTTTCCTGTTCCGCCTGGACGACATGGGGATTAGCGGGACGATCGACGCACGGCTCCCCGACGGCACGATCGTCGATTACAAGACGGGGCGCCACCGGCCTGAATCGCATAGGCGGCATGAAACTCAGTTGCGCCTATACGCGGCGGCGCTACAGGCGATAGAGGGCACGGCGCCTCCGAAGGGCGTGCTGTTCTACGTCGACTCCGGCGAAACCTACGAGGTCGATCTCAGCGCTTCCCTTATCGAGGAATCGGTCAACGACGCCCGCGATGCGTTACAGGCCGCGATAGCTTGAGTCTGTGCATCCGGAGATACGCAAGTGATCTATGAGCACCTTCATTGCACTTTAAGTTTATATAGGCCCGAAGGGCGGCTGAGCCGCAACCGGCAAAGGGTGCCACCGCCAAACTCGTTTGGGGGTGCCTTCGAAGCCATCACCATACACCCCCAAGCTGCGCTTGACGGTGGCACCCATGGCTTCCTTTTCCTTGCCGGGCACGTGCTCGCAACGCCCACGGCCGACGGGCGCAGTAGCAGGAAACGGGCCTATATAAACTTAAGGTGCCCTAGACAAAAAGTCGCCCGAGCGGTGGCATGTGCTGTGATTTGCCTCGTTGCATCCTATAGTGTTGGCGCAACGCTTGAGCGGGGCCAGCTTCGCCTGCACTATTCAGAGGGCCAGGAAACGCTGGCACTTGAAACGATGGGTGTGCTCCACGCCGGGTTGATTACCTACGCGCGACGATTCCCCGCGGGCGAGGAGCCGATTCAGGTCCATATCTGTCAAACGATCGAGGAGTTTGAGGAACTTTTCGGCGGCCTCTCCGCGAGGCGCGTTGAGGGGTTTGCGCGGTCGCGGGAAGGCATCATCGTCCTAAAAGCGCCCCGGTTGCTCGGTACGGGGAGCAATTACGCCGCCATCGCGCGGCACGAGCTGTTGCACGTGCTTCTCGCGCGTAATACCGACCCGGACAACCTACCGCGGTGGCTGAATGAAGGGATCGCAATGACTTTATCGCGTGAGAACCGCTGGGGCACGATGTTTTCCATGGCGCGAATATACACCGGAGGCAGGGTGATCGAGTACGAGGAGTTGCCGCATGTGTTCAACGCACCGGGTAACGAGACGGTATTTGGGGATGCCTATGTCCAAAGCCTGTCGATGACGCGCTATCTGCAGTCTCAGGTAGGTGAAGAGCGCTTCTGGGCCATGGTCCGGGGATTGCAGAGCGGATCCTTCGAAGAAGCGCTGCGTGCACAAACAGGCGTGACACTCGAAGAATTTTTCGATGCCTGGCACGCGTCACTGTGGCGGACGGCGCTCATATCGTCTATTGTTACGGGTCTGTCCGTTTTTCAAGTCGCGGCGCTCTTGCTCGTGGTGGGCTATCTTCGGAGACGCGCGCGCGACCGCCGGATCGTTCAAAGGTGGGACGAGGAGGGCGAAGAAGGCGACGCCTGATAGGCATGAGAATCGAGAGGTCCGGCGCCTTGACGATTAGCCCCACAGGGGCGATAGGGACTCTACTCGATGGCATGATTTCTGTTGCGCTTTGCGGTTATTGAGATTCGTTCCCCCGGGATTGGGCCCGGGGCTACATTCTTTCGTCCCTCCGGGACTTTTTTTGTGTCTCGCTACGAAATCCGGTGAGCTATCCGGTTAGTCGCTTGCTACGTGTTGGTTTGCACCGTTCTTAGTCCGTTTGCTATAGTGTCGCCGTTTGAAGTTCCGGGCATGCGGTCAATGGCCCGTGGGCAGCAATCCACAAACCTTTGCCGCAGGAGACGTGTGTCATGGAGGCCGCGTCCGCAGCGGGCACGTACCGATTAGGTAGAAAGTGTGTGGCTGAGCGTACTTTTGTAATGGTTAAACCCGATGGCGTCGGACGGCGCCTCGTGGGTGAGATTATTCGGCGCTATGAGGCGAGGGGTCTGAAGCTGGTCGGCATGAAGATGCAGATCATGTCGGAGGAGTTGGCCAAGACCCATTATGAGGAGCACGCCGAGCGTCCTTTTTTCGGTGACCTGGTGGGTTTCGTCACTTCGGGCCCGACCGTGCAGATGGTGTGGGAAGGCGCGGGCGCCGTGGAGGTCGTCAGAAAGATGAACGGGGCGACCAATTGCCTGAACGCGGACGTGGGCACCCTTCGCGGCGATTACGGGCTGAGTACGCAGAACAACCTGGTACACGCTTCGGACTCTCCGGAGACGGCCGAGCGTGAAATTCGTCTGTATTTTAAGGACGAAGAGCTTTGGGATTACGCTATGCCTGACGATCGGTGGTTATAGTAGGCGTTGACGGTAGACGCATTAGGAGGCGGATAATTGGCTGGTGGAAGAAAAGTGCGGCGCGCGAAGATCGCGAAGCATAAGCGCAAGAAGAAACGCCGCGCGAATCGCCACAAGAACAAGTAGGCCCAAAGTAATTGGTGTAGGGCGAGGATGGGTATTCGGTATGGGGCGCATCCCGCATGCGTAGATGACCCGGCCCCCTGCGGGGCCCAAAACTTTGCCTCACAGCATCGGTGGAAACGGCGGTTGAAAACCGCTTGCGCGCCCTGATGCAGAGTTCTCGGGAGCCTGACGGGTGGGCAGGAAGACGGCGGCGGGGAGACGGTCCGAATGGCTGAAGAAGAACCAAAAATCATAATCGACGAGGGCTGGAAGGCCAAAGTTGAACGAGAACGGGAAGAGGCCCTAAAGTCCGTCGAGAAACCGGCTGAAAAGACCGACCGGGAAGTCGCGGAAGCGGGTATGTCGCTCTTCGATTATCTCGTATCGACGCTCGCAGCACAGACGATGATCGCCTTGGGACTCGTTGCTGAGGAGGGTCAGGAAAAGATCGTGGTGGACCTGGGCACCGCCAACCATCTCATCGATTCATTGATGATGCTGCGGGAAAAAACCAAAGGCAACCTCACGGAGGACGAGGAAAAGAACCTGAACGAGGCTATCGCTGAGCTGCAGAAAGTCTTCGCCGCGAGGGCGCAGCAGGCGCGCGAGGCGGCCATGCAACAGCCGGGCATAGACCCGAACCCGCCCGAACTGAAGCGGTAATCGGAGCCTGCCATGCCGGGGTACATCATCGTCGGAATGCAATGGGGCGATGAGGGAAAAGGCAAGACCGTCGATTTCCTCACGGAAAACGCCGATGTTGTGGTCCGCTACCAGGGGGGCAACAATGCGGGCCACACCGTCGTGGTCAATGGCAAGGAAACCATCCTGCATCTCATCCCTTGCGGCATTCTCCATGAACGCACGACCTGCATTATCGGCCATGGAACAGTCATCGATCCCGCGGTGCTAATCCAGGAGCTCGACGACCTTGAAGCGGCGGCCTGCCAGGTCGACGGCCGGTTGCACATCTCCGAGGCCGCCCACGTCATCATGCCCTATCACAGGATCATCGATGGGGCACAGGAGCGCTTTCGAGGCAAGAACCGGATCGATACCACGCGCCGCGGGATCGGGCCCGCCTATGCGGACAAGGCCAACCGTACCGGCATTCGCTTCGGCGATCTTCTGGACCCGGAGACGTTCAAGGAAAAACTCCGTACCGCGCTCGAATACAAGAACATGCTGCTGACGCGGATATTCGACGAGGAGCCGCTCGATTATGACGAAATGCTCGGCGAATACGCTGCCTACGCCGACCGGCTGCGTGCATATGCGAGTGACACCGTCGAGATCCTGCAGGAGGCACAGTCCGACGGCAAGATGGTCATCTTCGAGGGTGCTCAGGGCGCCATGCTCGACCTCGATCACGGAACTTTCCCATACGTCACGAGTTCAACTACGATGTCGGGTGGCGTCTTCGCTGGGGCGGGAATCGGCCTGGGCCAAATCGACGGCGTGATCGGCATCGTGAAGGCGTATAGCACGCGCGTCGGCGAGGGTCCGCTACCCACCGAACTGCATGGAGAAGACGGAGAACGGCTGCGCGAGGCCGGCAAGGAATACGGCGCGACGACCGGGCGGCCGCGACGCTGTGGCTGGCTGGATATTGTGCCGTTGCGCCGCGCGGCGAAGATGTGCGGGCTGACGCACCTCGTGTTGACAAAGTCCGATGTCTTGGGTGAATTCGACACGCTCCGCATTTGCACCGCCTACAAGATTGACGGCGTCAAGATTGACCATTTTCCGAATATGCTTGCACAGCTGGAGAAAGTGGAGCCGGTGTATGAGGAAATGCCCGGATGGAAGACGGATATTTCTTCGTGTAAGAGCTGGGATGAGTTTCCCAAAAAAGCACAGGACTACATTTCGCGCATCGAAGAACTGGCGGGCGTGCCGATTGCAGTCATCAGCGTCGGCCCCGGGCGCGATCAGACCATTGTCCGGCAAGATCCCTTTGCATGACGGAACGTAGCACTACAACGCTATCGGCTGACTGGCGAAAGGCAGGTAACATCGTACACGTCGACAATTTGCACTCGCGAGCTTCGCTGAGCAAAAAAGGGACTTTTGGGCTCCTTCAAAAGTAGACGCAAGCGGAGCGAGGTACGAGCGCAGACGGGCCGGAACCACCGGTTTGGAATATGTCCCTTTTCTTGCGTCGCATGGAGGCCGCAAAACAGGGACTTT
>JASJYE010000141.1 GCA_030123645.1 Candidatus Hydrogenedentota bacterium
CGTCAAGTGCGATTGCAGCGCCGTCTTCAGCGTCTCCTGCTGCTCTTGTTTCCACGGGGATAAGAAGTTAAACAACGCATCGCCGAATTGATACTCCATCACCCGCGTTAAAAACTGCGCCGCAAGCGGCCCCGCAATAATCACCGCCTCCGACACGCCCACGCCGCCGGTATGCAACGCGATCGGGGCGGCGATCGCGGCGGGCACTATGGCGAGAATCGTGTCGAGCGCCTGCAGCGCCCGGCGCTTGCCCTTGTGGTCCCGCCACCACGTCTCCAGCATCTCCATCGCGTGCTGACGGAACTCATCGGAAATGCTCTGCGAGCCCTGGGTGCCCTGCTGGACCGCCTTGATCACCGCCTCTATATCCAGGTCTTCGAAAGCCTTGCCCACAAGTCCGCGCGCGGGCTCCGGCAAATCCCGGGCGGCCTCCACGTAGCGTGCCGCCAGGTCCCGCGTAATTTTGCCGATTGACTGCCGGTGAAGCTCAACCAGCTTCTCCTCCGTGCCCGTGGTTTCATCCACCTCGAGTGTCGCGCGCTTGCGAAACGCACTCGTCAGCGCCCGGCCCAATGTCGACGCGCCCCGAACGACCGCCGCACTCGTGTTCCCAATTGTCCGGCGGACGGGCCCGCGCTTCGATTGCACAAATTCATGAAACAAGCCCCCGACTTCTTTGCCTGGAGCAGGGTCGTACTCCAAGGACGCCGCTTGGGCATAGCCTTCAAAGCGGTCCGCCACCGATCGAAGATCGGCTCCAATCCGGGCGGCCTGAGCGATAAAATCCGAGGCGAATTCACCGAAGCGCTCCATCGTGCCCGCATACACACGTTCTTTAATGTTTGGCACGTCGAGCTCCTCGAGGTACTGGCGCAGGTCGGGCGTCCCGTCCAAGGACTGAATTGGCCGGCGCACGTCTTCGCCGATCGAGAAGTCATGCTCAACGACGAAGCCGGGCGCGTCCGTACCGGCGTCCGATCGAAATTCCTCGAGCTGTTTGCGCGCCACTTCAAAATCCTCAGCCGGATTCGCCTTGTTCATCAACGGAATCACCACACGCGCCGACGCCACCGCCTCGCGAAAGTGCTCAACCACCCGTTCGTCCTTATACTTCTCCGCGGTGAGCACCGCGATCAGCACATCGCCCGCCGCCCGGATATGCTCAGCGATTTCCCAATTGCGCTTCTCAATCGAATCCACATCCGGCGTGTCCAACAAAATTAAATCGTCCGGAAGCGAAGCTTCGCGCGTAACGAACAGTGCGTCGGCAGGAAGGCTGCCGTCCGTCGCTAAACCGGGCTCCGTAAGCGGCCGAGGGTCGAACTCCGGAACCAGCTTCGACTCGAGGCATTGCGCCTCACGCATCTCGTTCGCAGCCAGCACAGGATGGCACGTGGCCGCCGCCGTCGTGACCATAGGACTCGCATCCCGTCCAAGAAGCAGGTTAAACACCGTCGACTTTCCCGTATTCGTCCCTCCTGTTACAGCCGCCACCAGACAGCCCTCCCCAGCAAAATGCGGCACCAGTTTATAGGTGAGGAGGTCAGATCCCTCCTGCGTGCCCTCGAAAACCGCCGCCTGCAAATCAGGATACGGCCTCAAGGCCTCGCGGAGATCCCGCAGAGCCTCTTCAAACTCCGTAAGCGCTTTCCCTACAACGTTTTCCATCGCGGTAGACTACGGCCTTTTAGTTTGCCTTTCAAGGTAATCAAAGAGGAGAAACCATGAGAATACTACTGAAAATACTAATACAGCGATTTAACCTGTGCTGCTTAGTAATGAGTATACCTCGCGGTAGTCGTTTTGACCCGTCCTGGCGCAGCTTCACTTCATATCAGGTATAATTTGTTGCTAACTGGGCATCGGGTCATCACGGGAACTAGGGGTATCGATGTATTGGATTAAGCAGTATAGCAGGCAGCAATTGGCGGCCTTCCTCTTCCTTCTTCTGTTCCTGCTGCCCCTCGCTTCCGCCCATGCCGAGGACTATGTCCCCTGGGCCCTTCGCGACCACTACTCTTTCTCTAGCGAACACGCTTCATTTAAGTACGACCTGAAATCCGCCGAATGGAGGGTCGACATTAGGGATCGCGGCGCCATTATTCAGGACGCCCAATGCGAAATCGTTTTTGCCGACGGGGAAGTCCTTCGCCTCTCTTCGCTGGAATCCGTAAAAGACGAGCGCGAGAAATTCTCCGGTCCAATGGGCAACGGCACATACTTCCGCTCTGTTTTTCGGACCAACCGTAGCCTTCAGATCGACTATTCCGTCGCACGCTTCGCCGATCGCCCCTTCCTCTTGCTCTTCGTGTCGATGCACAATAATAGCGCCCAGCCCATCGAGATTCGCGCTGTACGCCCCGTCGTGTTCGATCCGGGCTCTGTGGACCTCCTGGGCGAGGGCACCAAGGTCACACGTCTGTCCACAGGCCGCCGCGGAATCTTCCCGGTGATACACGAGGACGACAACGCCAGCCTTGTTCGCTTCGAACTGGAGTCGCCGGACGTGACGCTCGGCATAGGCCTCCTGCAGACGGGCCTCACGAACTCCTACATCGATCTCCAGTCGCTGGACGGTGTTTGGCAGGGCAGCGTGGAGTGCAAGTACGAGCCCCTGCTGCGCATCGAGCCGGGCATGACGGTCGGCTCCGACCCCGTATGGCTTTCGTTCTCTCTGGCTGAGCCGCACGAGGTCCAGCAGTTTCACTCATGGGCTGAAGCCGCAGGCAACCCGACGCTCAACATTAAAGCCGTTCCCTCAGGCTGGATTACCGTTGAGGAAAAACTTCCCGTCACGGCGCTCTACGAGGCCGCCGGAGAATGGGACGGTGCAAGAGTCAATTATGCGCTCGTTCCGGCCGGCTGGGAAGATCGCCCCGGGTCGCTACGCGGGCTGAAGCCACTCTACCCCCGCAACATGGGACAGGTCGCCGCGGAAATCGTGAACATTGGCATGCGGCCCGGCATCACGCTCGATCCGCTCGCCGTCACCGGAGCGAAAAAGGCATGGGCCACTACATCCGGCGACGGCACCGCCTGGCTGGACATTACGAACCCGGATGCATTTGAATACGGCGTGCATCAGATGCAGCAAGTGGTCGCGTGGGGCTTTCAATTCTTCGTTGTGAAGCCTTCGCTCATCCCGGACGAAGCCCTGCGCGAGCTCAACGTCACACGCGCCCAGGCGGACAGTTACGCCTTGCAGATGGTCGCGCGGGCGGCCCGGGGACTCCCCGTACTGCCGTCGGCGGACCTCAGCTTCGGCGACGACCTGCGAAAATGGCAGCGAGCGGCATCATCGACCGTCTTCTACGAAGAATACGGCCTTGTCGCGGGCCCAATCCGGTTGCGCGTGGACGGCCTCGGAGATATCTCGCGCGCCCTCGCCATGGCCATCGGCCAATTCGCCGGCCCGGTGGAGTACATCGGCCAACCCAAGCGGAAGGTCCGGCGCAAAATTGCGACGATCAGCTTCTTGCCCAAGCAGGAAGGGCTGAAAGTATCACGCTGAACAGGAAGCCAAGGACGATGCAAGTTTCAGGAGCCGTGCCCACCACCATCGCCTTTCGGTCATACGCCAAGATCAACCTCTACCTCCAAGTGCTTGGCAGACGAGATGACGGCTATCATAATATCGAGACGATATACCAAACCGTCGATCTTAGCGACGAGCTTCGGTTCAGCCTAAAGCCGCGAGACCTTAGCCTAGAGTGCACTTCGCCGGCCCTTGCCGACTCCGAGGAAAACCTCGCGTGGAAGGCCGCGGCGCTGTTGAAGGAACGGTGCGACTGTGACAAAGGCGTCCATATCGAGCTCCACAAACGCATACCCGTGGCCGCGGGGATGGCAGGCGGCTCGGGTGATGCCGCGGCCACGCTCGCAGCGCTCAACCACTTGTGGCGCCTCGGTCTTTCCGACTTGGAATTGCGCGAAATAGGGCTCGAACTCGGTTCCGACGTCCCCTACTGCACCGTCGGCGGCACGATTGCCGCCACCGGCCGCGGGGAAAATCTCACACCTCTAGAACCTCTTCCAGAGACCGCCTTCGTACTCGTGCACCCACCGGCCCAAGTCAGCGCCGGCAGAGTCTACAACCATCCCCTGTTGGTTAAGAGTGACGAAGAGCCTCTCGACGACATGACAGCCTCCTTCAAGCTCGCAATCGGCATGTTGCAAGAAGGCGCCATCGCCGACGTACTTTACAACGCTATGGAAGGCGTCGTCTTCGCTGAGCATCCGGAACTCGCCGTCCTAAAACAGAAATTATTGGACGCGGGCTGCTCCGGAGCGCTCATGAGCGGAAGCGGGTCCACCCTCTTCGGTATCTGTAGAGACCGCGGCCACGCACAAGAAGTCGCATCTGGCTTTACGGAAGTCGACACCTCCGTCGTCGCGAGCGTAGCGCGCGGCATTCAGCGCCTGTCATAGCCCCTGGCATTTCTGTAGAAATTCGTCCAGATCCAAATCTCCTCGAATCCCAAGTCGCGTCAGCGAAAAATCGTAGCGGACCGGATCCTCCGGAGACAACACGCGGAAGGCGCGAGTCGCATCCTCTGCCGCCGCAAGATTTGCCTGTTTGCGCGTGGTCATCCCAAGCGCGCGGGCGATGCGGTGCATGTGCGTGTCCAGCGGGACAATGAGCTGCGACGGAGACACGCCCCGCCAACACCCCGGATCCACATCATCACGCCGAACCATCCAGCGTAGATACAGATGTAGCCGTTTACAGGCGCTTCCCTTTTCCGGAGCCGGAAGAAGGCTCGTGTGTGCTTCGGAGCCGCGCAATGTCTTGACGAACTCGATCAGGCCCGGCAGGGTTGAGTCCGCGTCCAGCCGATGATTCTCCAGAAAACACTGTTCAAGGCTGCCATAGCGGTTCAGTACCGATGCTATCCCCATGAGAAAAGCAACGAGCTCCTCCGACGTCGTCCACCGGTGCTTGAATCCCCCCAAATACTCGTTCAACCAAGGGGCGTCTGCGCGTACGAGGCATTCATGCGGCGACGGCCCCAGAACCTCCAGCACCCTAGCAAGGTTCTGCAGAATGTGCCCCACGCGGCCATAGGCCAAACATGCGGCGATCAGCCCCACAACTTCGCGATCCCGGCCGCTCTCATAACGGTAAACGACTTCAAGCGGATCGGGATGGATCCAGTCCTTGTGATTGCAGGCCGCATAGTGTTTCTCCAAGACCGCGCGAAGAGAACTTTTCTCCATCGAAGCCGAGGCGGCCCCAGCCCTGCCGGGCCATCCAAAAAGAAGCGTTGAATCGTCCATGCGCATCGAATACCATACCTAAGCTAGAATAAATTGTGTGGGATGGCGCATGCTGCGGCGCGCAGTCCGTCGTTACGATAAATGAGGAACCATGGGCCGAACAACTACACTTAAGGGAAATCCTTTAGACCTTGAAGGGCCTGAACTCGCCGTAGGCGATCGGGCTCCGGATGCTACTCTCAGAAAAAGTCTCGTCGCGGACGAAAAACTGAGCGCGTTTAGCGGTAAAACCCGCATATTGAGCGTCGTTCCTTCATTAGACACCCCCGTCTGCGCACTACAAACCAAACGATTCAACGAGGAAGCCGCCAATCTCCCCGGTGTCGAATTTATTACTATCAGCTGCGATCTTCCAACCGCTCAGGAACGGTTCTGTGGTGCTGAAGGCATCGACACGGAAAAGCTGCATGTTCTCAGCGATCACAAGCTCACCGAGTTCGGAAAGGCTTACGGGACACTGATTCCCGCGCTCAGAGTGCTTTGCAGGGCCGTCTTTGTCATCGGATCCGACGATACGATAAGATATGCCGAGTACGTACCCGAAATCGCCGAGCACCCCAATTATGAGGCCGTGCTCGATGCGGCAAAGGCCCCATAGCTAGTTCCTGTTTCGGAAAAGCGTAGATGAGAACGCCTTTCCTTTTGTCATTCCCGCCTGCGCGGGAATGACACGATACGAAGATTGCCGCAACAGGAACTGGCTAGCCACAACCAACCCCGAACACTTCGGGCGGAGAGGATGCAACATGCTAAAAGACACCATGCTCGACAGGCTGAACGAGCAAGTAAACAGTGAGATCTATTCGGCTTATCTCTATTTCTCCATGGCGGGATACTTCGAATCCGTCAACCTCAAAGGCTTCGCAAACTGGATGGAGATCCAGGCCCAGGAGGAACTCGCACACTCCCATCGGCTCTACAGCTATATTATCGACAAAGGCGAAAGACCTAAAATGGCGGCCATCGACGCACCGCCCCAAGATTGGTCTTCGCCGCTGGACGCCATGCAAGACGTCTACAACCACGAGTGTAAGATCTCCGAGCAGATTAACGAATGCGTGTCGCTCGCTCTCAAGGAAAGCGACCATTCAACCAACACCATGCTTCAGTGGTTCGTCAGCGAACAGGTCGAAGAGGAGGCCGCTGCCGACGACATCGTCCAAAAACTCAGGCTTATATCCGACAACTCGACCGGCCTTTTCTTGCTCGACAACGAGCTAAGCAAACGCTCGCTCGAGGCCGACTGAGCATCATCTATGTGAGAGAGATATGACTGGAGAAGGACGGTCAGCAAGCTTCAAAATTAGCCGAATTCGCCTAAA
>JASJYE010000498.1 GCA_030123645.1 Candidatus Hydrogenedentota bacterium
CTCCGGTGACCCATGATAAAGGTGACGCGATCCGAAATTCCCCGCTGGGTTATCGGAATGCCCGCATAGGCCGCCGCACCTAGCGCGGCGGTCACGCCCGGCACGACCTCGAAGGGGATGCCGGCTTCTGACAGCGCCACCGCTTCCTCGCCGCCTCGCCCGAACACGAAGGGGTCTCCCCCCTTTAATCGAACGACGCAGGCCGCGAGTTTGGCCTGCTCCACCAGCAAGCGGTTGATGTCCTCCTGATGCAATAGATGACGGCCCGGCCGCTTGCCGACGAAGATGTGTTCCGCCGAGGGCGCGTGGCGCAGGAGCGCCTCGTTTACCAGCGCGTCATAAATCACGACTTGCGCCCGCTCGAGAAGTTCCCTGCCGCGAACGGTCAGAAGCCCCGGATCACCGGGCCCAGCGCCCACTAGATACACTTTCCCAACTGATTTCTTCATAGATAGTGAATGGGTCCCGCGTCTACTGCAAGCCAGTCTTCGGGATGTCGTGCTTTTTCAGGCGATACTGCAGTGTCTTATATGTCACCCCCAACATCTCGGCGGCCTCTTTTATGCGGCCACCCGATCGCGCAAGCGCTTGGCGCATCAAGTCCTGCTCGAGTTCCTCCAGGCGGATACCTCCCGGGGGCAGTACGAAGCCCTTCGGTGTGGGCACGGGCTGGCGGAGCTTTTCAGGCACGTGCTCCTCCGTGATCACTGTTGCATCCGTCAAGATGAAAAGTTGCTCGAGCGTGTTCTCCAGCTCGCGCACGTTTCCCGGCCACCTGTACCTGCGCATCGCATCTAGCACGCCTGCGCTGATCTCCGGGGAGGGTTTGCCTATGCGCGCGCTGAGCTTTTCACGAAAATGCCGAATGAGTGCGGGCAGATCCTCGATGCGCTCCCGCAATGGCGGCAGCTTTATGTTGAGGACGTCAAGACGGTAATAAAGGTCTTCGCGGAACTCGGCCTGCTCGACGAGCGCCGACAGGTTGCTGTTGGTTGCGGCGATGACCCGCACGTCCACTTTACGCTGGGTGGTGCCGCCGACGCGTTCGAGCACGCCGTCTTGCAACACACGCAGCAGCTTTGCCTGGCTCTCCAGGCGCATATCGCCTATCTCGTCCAGGAAGATTGTCCCTTCGTCGGCCGTTTCAAATTTACCTTCGCGCGCTGTGTCGGCCCCCGTGAAGGCCCCTTTTTCATGGCCGAATAGCTCGCTTTCGACCAGCGTGTCCGGTATCGCGGCGCAGTTCACCACGATAAACGGCTTGTTCTTTCTCGGTCCGGAGAAATGGATGTGCCGTGCAACGAGTTCTTTTCCCGTCCCGGATTCGCCATGGATCAAAACGGTTGTATCCAGCGGGAGCGCGCGGCGGACGACGTCGAACACGGCCTGCATGGCGTCGCTCTCACCGATGATGTTCCCCATTGACGTGGATTCCGTTATGAGCCTGCGCAATTGCTCGTTCTCAAGGCGCAGCGCCCCCTGTTCCACCGCCTTTGCGACGACGATCAGGAGCTCGTCTTTGTCGAAGGGTTTTTCAAGATAATCGACTGCGCCTTCCTTCATCGCTGTGATTGCCGTCTGCACGGTCGCGTGCGCGGTCATGAGGACGACCTGGAGCTTGGGTCGGCGGCGTTTGGCCTTGCGGAGCAATTCCAGCCCGTCCATTTCGGGCATCCGCATGTCCGTCAATAAGAGCTCGAATACGTCGCGCTCGAGCACTTTCAACGACTCCGAGCCGGAGTTCACGGCCGTCACCTCGTATCCATCGCGCAGGAGGATGTCCGCGATCACGTCTCGCTGGACCTGGTCGTCTTCTGTAACAAGAATTTTCGGTTTCATTATCGCTCGTCTTCAAACAATACCAATGCCTAGAGAGACAGCATATCGCCGCGCGCGGGTCTGCGCAAGCCCTGCG
>JASJYE010000499.1 GCA_030123645.1 Candidatus Hydrogenedentota bacterium
ATACCAACTCCGTGGCAATAAAGTCTCAGAAAGACTCTGGGAACCCCGCCCCTCGTTTAGGGTCTTTTCACTCAAGAGGGCCGGGGGTCTGGGCCGTGCGTGAACAGCGGAGACCACTTAAATGCCTACACTTATCGACAATCCCACGACAATCCAGGCCGCCGGCACGAAACCCAAGATTATCCTGGAATACGTCGGTCGAGTGAACTCTGGGACAGAGCCGGTGAGCATCGCGCACATGAAAAGCCCCGCCGGCTGGCAGGAACCCGGCCAGCGCCCGGAATTCACCGAGTACACGCTCGTGCTTCGTGGCGAGATGAAGGTGACAACTGAGGACGGCGCGGAAACGACTGTGCGCGCCGGCCAGGCCCTAATCGCCGAGCCCGGCGAATGGGTGCGATACAGCACCCCCGGCCCTGAGGGCGCGCAATACGTCGCGGTGTGCCTGCCCGCCTTCTCGCTCGACACTGTGAATCGCGACGCCGAGCGACCACACGCGTCTCGAGTGTTAATACATCGCATTTCATGCTAGATTGATGGGCGCTAAGCCAACCGGAAGGGAGACCCGCCATGAAACGCAATCTTGCGATGCCAATCCTTGCGCTTTTCATTTTCTGTGCCGCGCCCACGTCCGCACAGCAAAATCCCGCCTTGCACCCCCACGAAACGATGAACAATTGGGGGAGGTGGGGCGACGACGACGAACGCGGCGCGACCAATTTCATTACACCAGCGTCGATCGTCGAAGCGGCAAAACTAATTCAAAAGGGTAAGACCTTTAGTCTGGCCATTCCCATTGAGCGTAACGGGCCCATCTTCCCCTCGCGCAATCCGGCCCACCACTTCATGGTTTCAACCGGAACCGATCCGCTCATCGTCGGGGAAGGTGCTCCTGGCGACGTTGCATTCACGGACGACTACATCTACATGGCGCTGCAAGGTTCGACACAATGGGACGCACTCGCCCACGCCTTCTATAACGGCAAGTTCTACAACGGCTACCCCCTCGACATCGTTACAGTCACGGGCGCCGACAAACTCGGCATCGACAAAGTGAAAGACTCGTTCGTGGGCCGCGCCGTGCTGATCGACGTCCTCCGTTACAAAGGCGGATCGCTCACGCCGGGATACGGCATCACCCGCGCGGACATCGAGGGCGCGCTCGAGGCGCAGGGCAGCGAGATCAAGCGCGGCGATATCGCCGTCATCCGGACCGGCGAGGTGCCGCGCTTCTATACCATGCCCGTGAGTGAACAGCCGCAATGGTCGGCAACGCAGACGGGAATCGTCAAGGACGTCATCCCCTGGATCAAGGAATCCGAGATCGCGGCGATTGCGGTGGACAACGTCGGCGTCGAGCAGGCCCCGAACCCCGACGGCAAAGATTGGAACCTCCACGGGAACCTGCTGCGCGACCTCGGCGTGTTCCTCGGCGAGATCTGGTGGCTCGAAGAGCTGGCCGAAGACTGCGCTGAGGACGGCCGCTACGAATTCTTCATTTCCGCACCGCCCCTCAACATCCCCGGCGCCGTCGGCTCGCCGCTCAACCCAATCGCGGTGAAATAAGGAAGAAACCCACTGAAAAACAGCTCAGTTCCTGCCTAGAGCGCTTTAAGCGCCCGTAGGATGGGCTTTAGCCCATGCGGTGCAAGGGGTCTACCCCTCTCCTCCACCATATGCGATGAAGCCAAGCCCGCCTACTCACGGACCTGGGGCCGGGAGTAGGCCTGATACGCGTCGATGAGGCCTTGCGGGATGCGGATCGGTTTCATCTTCGCGTGGTCGATGAAGGCGCCACGCTGAACGGCAGAGCACCGGAGCTCGCCGCCGACCAGGAATTCGGCCTCAAGATAGACCGTGGCCCGCCCGAGTTCGCTCACCCACATGCGGGCAAGCACTTCGTGGTCGGACAG
>JASJYE010000142.1 GCA_030123645.1 Candidatus Hydrogenedentota bacterium
TCCTATTCAATGATTTTTGTGACGACGCCTGCGCCGACGGTGCGGCCGCCTTCGCGGATGGCGAAGCGCAGCCCTTCGTCCATGGCGATAGCCGTTATCAGCTCGCCCGTGATCGTCACGTCGTCGCCGGGCATCACCATCTCCACGCCCTCGGGCAGGGCCAGGTTGCCCGTCACGTCCGTCGTGCGGAAGTAAAATTGCGGGCGGTAGCCGCTGAAGAACGGCGTGTGACGCCCGCCCTCCTCCTTCGTCAATATGTACACCTGACCTTCGAATTTCGTGTGCGGCGTGATGCTCTTCGGTTTGGCGATGACCATTCCGCGCTCGACGTCCCCGCGGTCGACCCCGCGAAGCAAAAGCCCCACGTTGTCGCCCGCCTGGCCCTCGTCCATCAGCTTGCGGAACATCTCCACGCCCGTGCACGTCGTCTCGCGCGTCTCGCGGATGCCCACGATCTCCACCTTGTCGCCCACGCGGATCACGCCCCGCTTGATAGCCCCGGTCACCACCGTGCCCCGGCCCGTTATAGTGAACACGTCTTCGACCGGCATCAAAAAATCACGGTCAAGTTCGCGCTTAGGCGTCGGGATGTACTCATCCACCGCCTTCATCAGCTCCACCACCGAGTCGTGCCCGGTCACCGTGTCGCCGCCTTCCATCGCTGCGCGCGCCGAGCCCCGGATAATCGGAATGTCGTCGCCCGGAAAGTCGTACTTGCTCAAAAGCTCACGAAGCTCCAGCTCCACCAGGTCCAAAAGCTCCTCATCGTCCACCAGATCCACCTTGTTCATATAGACCACCATCGCCGGCACGTTCACCTGGTGCGCCAGGAGGATATGCTCGCGCGTCTGCGCCATCGGCCCGTCATCCGCGCCCACCACCAAGATCGCGCCGTCCATCTGCGCCGCGCCCGTGATCATGTTCTTCACATAGTCCGCGTGACCAGGGCAGTCCACATGCGCATAGTGGCGCTTTTCCGTCTCATACTCCACATGCGCAATCGAAATCGTGATCCCGCGCGCCTTCTCCTCAGGCGCCTTGTCGATGTCATCGAATTCCATCACCGTCGCGCCGCCAGACTCCGCAAGCACCTTCGTGATAGCGCTCGTAAGCGTCGTCTTGCCATGGTCCACGTGACCTATCGTGCCGACGTTCACGTGTGGCTTCGTGCGCTCAAATTTCTCCTTGGCCATTCTCGTCTCCTTCGCTTCATCGGCGCCCTGCTTGACCGAAGTGTTGGTCTGTGCGATGCGCCGCTCGCGAATCTCCTCTCATCAGCTAAACCGGTACGAACTTCCGGTCGCTTCCATAATTTCGTTTGCTACGCCGGGCGGAACCGGTTCGTAGCGTTCAAATTCCATGCTGAACGACGCCCGGCCCTGGGTCTTGGACCGGAGACTGTTGGCGTAGCCGAACATCTCGGCGAGCGGCACATAAGCCTGTATGTTCTGGGCCGAGCCCGTCGACTCCATCGCCTCGAGCCGCCCGCGCCGGCCGTTTACATCGCCGACGACATCGCCCGTGTACTCTTGAGGGCACGTCACCTCCACCTTCATTACCGGCTCGAGCAGAACGGGGGACGCTTTCTTCGCGGCCTCCTTGACCGCCATCGATCCGGCGATCTCGAAGGCCATCTCAGACGAATCCACCTCGTGATAACTGCCTTCCAGCAGCGTGACCGCCACATCGACCATCGGATAGCCCGAAATCGGGCCTGTCTCCATTGCGCCTTGACATCCCTTTTTCACTGCCGGAATGTATTCACGCGGAATCGCGCCGCCTACTACCTTCGATTCAAATGTAAAACCTGAGCCGGGCTCGCCCGGTTCAATCGTCAGTACGACGTGTCCATACTGGCCGCGGCCACCCGTCTGACGCACGAACTTCGATTCGGCTTCCGCGTGCTTGCGTACCGATTCCCGGTACGCCACCATCGGCTTGCCGATATTGGCATCCACGTTGAACTCGCGTTGCATGCGATCCACCAGGATTTCGAGGTGAAGTTCGCCCATCCCGGCAATAATTGTCTGTCCGGTCTCCTCATCCACGCGCACTGTAAAGGTCGGGTCCTCCTCGCTCAGCTTGTTGAGCGAATTGGACAGCTTGTCCCGGTCGGCCTTGGACTTTGGCTCGATCGCGATGTGCACGACCGGTACTGGAAAGTCTACCGACATCAACTCGACCGGGTATTTCGGATCGCATAAGGTATCGCCCGTCGTGGTCGTCTTCGCGCCGATGACCGCGCCGATATCGCCGGCGCGGAGTTCCTCGAGGTCCGTCCTGTCGTTCGCGTGCATCTCGAGCAAACGTCCAAGCCGCTCTTTCCTACCTGTACGGGCATTGAGCGTCTGATTCCCGGCCGATAGCACGCCACTGTAGACCCGAATGAAGGTCAGCTTTCCGACGTGGGGATCCGTCAGAATCTTGAACGCCAACGCCGCGAAGGGCTCGTCGTCGGATGGCTTCCGCGTCACCTCTTTCTCCTTACCGGGCAGATGCCCTACCACCGGCGGGAGATCCGTCGGGGCCGGCAGATAATCCACCACGGCGTCGAGCATGAGCCGCACGCCCTTGTTCTTGAGGGCCGTGCCCGCAATCACCGGGATTAACTGGCCCGTCAACGTGGCACGACGAATCGCCGCCTTCAGATCCTCCGAGGAGATCTCCTCATCGTGGAGATACTTCTCCATCAGGACCTCGTCCACTTCCGCGGCGCCCTCAATCAGGTGCTGACGCGCCTCCTCGGCCTGTGCCTGCAACTTCTCGGGGATATCCTCCCGCAGGACCATCGTGTCGATGTCGTCGTCGTCGCCCTCCCACGTGATCTTCTCCATGGCCACGAGATCGATCAAGGCCCGAAAACTGACCTCCGCGCCGACGGGAAGCTGGATGGGCACGGCATTCGCACCCAATTTTTCGCGGATGCTCGTGACCGCGCGGTCGAAGTCAGCACCCACGCGGTCCATCTTGTTGATGAAGGCGATCCGGGGGATGTTGTACTTATCGGCCTGGCGCCACACGGTCTCGGATTGGGGCTGGACGCCTGCCACGGCGCAGAACACAGCCACGGCGCCGTCAAGCACTCGCAGGCTGCGCTCCACCTCGGCGGTGAAATCCACGTGACCGGGCGTGTCAATGATATTGATCCGGTGGTGCTTCCACTCGCAGGCGGTCGCCGCAGAGGTGATGGTTATGCCGCGTTCCTGCTCCTGCTCCATGTAGTCCATGGTCGCGGCACCGTCATGGACCTCGCCCACGCGGTGCAATCGGCCGGAATAGTACAAGACGCGTTCGGTGACGGTGGTCTTGCCGGCATCAATGTGGGCCATGATCCCGATATTTCGGGTATTTTCAAGTGAATACTTACGCGCCACTGCTCTATGCTCTCCACTGCGCTTGTCGCAGGTTAAAACGAAATCGTCCGATCTTGGATGCCGTCGAAACCACGGCGTCTCGATCGCCGTTCGCCGCGTAAGCCGCTCACTCCTGGGCCTACTGTTGACATGATTCAACTGTGGCCGACGAAGCAGGGCGCAAGACTATCTTGGCTCCGGAACGGACGAACGCCCGCTTTCGCCTTATCGAACTCAAACTCTCCATGTATCGCTGATCTTCACTAAAATCGGAAATGCGCAAAGGCCTTGTTCGCCTCGGCCATCCGGTGTGTGTCTTCCCGCCGCTTAATCGTCGAGCCCTGGCGGTTGAAGCAATCAATCATCTCGCCTGCCAGGCGCTCTTTCATGGTCTTTTCGCCGCGCTTGCGAGAAAACTCGATAATCCATCGAAACGCAAGGGCCTGGCGCGTCGAGGGCGCGATCTCCACCGGCACCTGATACGTTGCTCCGCCTACGCGCCGCGACTTCACCTGCAGCATCGGCTTCGCGTTGTCAATCGCCTTGTCGAAAACGGCGAGGGGATCCTCGCCGGGATTCCTCGATTTAATGATCTCCAGCGCGCCGTAAACAATCGACTCGGCGATACTCTTCTTCCCGTCCACCATCACGGCGTTAATGAACTTGGTGAGCGTACGGCTACCGTATACCGGGTCCGGCAGCGTCGTTCGCTTCAGAATTTCACGTCGTCGTGCCATTATGCCCTACCTATGTCCCAGTTACTTCGGCTTTTTCACGCCGTATTTCGAGCGGCTAACCCAACGGCCCGCGTGCACCGGCTTGCCGCCTTCTTCGGTCCGCGACGCCGTTCCGCCCATGTCGCCTTGAGCATCCAGCACACCGCGAATCAAGTGATATTTCACGCCGGGAAGATCTTTCACGCGGCCGCCGCGGATCATCACCTGCGAGTGCTCTTGCAGATTATGACCAATGCCCGGAATATAGGTTGTCACCTCCATCCCGTTCTTCAGCCGGACACGCGCCACTTTGCGCAGTGCCGAATTGGGCTTCTTAGGCGTCATCGTATAAACGCGTGTGCATGTACCAGAGGCCTGAGGACAATTTTTCAGCGCGGGAGACTTCGTCTTGCTCTTCTTCATCTTGCGGCAGTTGCGCATCAACTGGTTTATTGTAGGCACACTTTACCTCCGTTATACGCTGCCATTGCAGACACAACGCTGCCCCCTCGACGTAGTAAAATCTGGGGTTCGACACTAGAAACTACAAGCGGACCCGCCTAGCTCCCACCGCTCTGATAAGGCGAGAATAACGCCGGAGCAACAGCGCTGAAGTCTAACAGAGGGAAAACCTTAAGTCAAGCAGGGCAATCAGTGAATCTGACCCATTCTGACGCCGACAGGGGCCGCCAAGGGGCCGGAATTGGCCGTCACGACCTAAGTCTATATAAATGAGTAGGTTAAGGTGGAAGCCGCCATCCGAATCGGCCCGGATCGCTGCGCAGCAGGGGAAGCGCTATCCCTCCGCCCCCTGGACCACCGTGAAAATCCCCGTGGACGCACCCGCACGAAGCGCCTTCGACTTTTCGTATTCGGGTGAATCGTACCACTGCTTCGCCCGGTCAACGTCGGGAAACTCCAACAGGACTATCCGAGAGTACTCGAGGACCCCTTCCAAATCCACTTGCGCGCCGCCGCGCACCAGGAACCTCCCCCCGTACCTCTCGACGCTCGCCGGTGTCAGCTTCTTGTACGCCTCGTACTTCTCCGCATCGGTGACGTTCACTTGAATGATGACGTAAGCGGCCATGCTCTCTGCTCCTGGCTCTGGTCATTATAAACGAGGAAAGCATCCTTGCAAAAGACGCACAATCCGAAGTGACGTATGCGCCGTCATTTGAGGAATGCGTAGCGCGCGACGAGGGCAATCGCGATGAGGTACATAATTGGGTTTACTTCTTTCGCGCGGCCTGACAAGGTCTTGACCACGGCAAATGAAATGCATCCCATCGCCACGCCTTCGGTGATGCCGTAGCCGAAGACCATCATCATGATGGTGAGAAAGGCGGGCAGGGCCTCGGTCACGTCTTGCCAGGCAACGTGCCGCAAGGGGCTGAGCATGAGCATGCCCACCACGATCATCGCGGGCGCCACCGCCGGATACATGGGGACGAGCGCGTTCTCGATTCCCAATGCTTCGTAGTACTCAGGCCCAACGTTCTGTCCCGCAAGGCGCACGAGAGGAAAAAGGATCGGGGCCGCCAAGAAGCATAGCCCAGTAGTCACCGCTGCGAGTCCCGTGCGCGCACCCGCCGCGACGCCTGTCGAGCTTTCAATATACGTGGTCACGGTGGATGTGCCGAACAACGCGCCCGCGCAAGTCGCAGCGGCATCGGAAAAGAACGCGCGCGACGCTCTTGGCAAGGTGCCGCCCTCGGGAATGTATCCCGCCTGTTTCCCCACACCCACCAAGGTCCCGATGGTGTCGAAGAGATCCAGAAAGAAGAACAACGCAATCGCGACGAGCGCGTCATCCCACCGTTCGCCGAGTTCGGTAAACGCGAGGCTGAAGAAGGTCTCGCCCGAGAGCCCGGGCATGGTCTCGGGCCATTCCAGCACCCCTGCGGCGAAGTTGGCTCCCAGGCTGAACGCAATACCGATGAGGATCGCGCTGCGCACCCCGCGGGCCATTAATACGACGATAAGCAGGACGCCTGCAATGGTGATGAGCGGCGGCCCCGAATGCAGGTCGGACAAACGCACCATGGTCGCGGAATCCAACACAATGATCCCGCTCCACTGAAACCCGATGAAAGCGATGAACATCCCGATCGCAGGGCCGATCGAGTTCTTGAGACATTCGGGAAGGATATCCATCAGCCGTTCGCGCGCGCCGAATAGCGAGAGAAACAAAAAAAGCAGGCCCGCAATGAAGACCATGGCGAGACCCGCCTGCCACGAAAAACCCATCGTGCCGCAGACGGCAAAGGCGAAGAAGAAGTTCGCGCCCATGCCCGGCGCCAACGCGAAGGGGTATCGCGCGATGAAGCCCATCAAAAAACAACCGACCGCGGAAGCGAGGCACGTCGCCAACAGCGCCGAACCGAAGGGCATCCCCGCGATGGACATGATCGTCGGCTGCACGAACACGATGTACGACATCGTCGCGAAGGTCGTCAGCCCGCCGATCACCTCGCGACGCACCGTCGACGCATTCTCTTCGATCTCAAAAAAT
>JASJYE010000500.1 GCA_030123645.1 Candidatus Hydrogenedentota bacterium
GGCCCGGCCCGGGTCAGCTGGATATGAGGGCAAGGTAAGGAAGCGAGCGGCCCGGCCCGCCGAAGTTGGGGGACGGGGGCGTGCGCCCGCGAGCAGCCCTGCCCGCAGATGTTGGGAGACATCGGCGGCGCTACAATAGCTACACTGCCCGCCGAAGTTGGGGGACGGAGGCGACAGGGTAGTCGAGCGAGGCCGCGAGGGGTCCGACGGGACTTCCTCGCGGCCGCTTCTTTCCTGCGGCACACGTCATCGCCCGGAGTCATTTCGTTCTCCCTTAGCGTCCTTTTGCTATACTCCTCGGCGATGGCATTTTGTGGATCGGCGGCGAAAGTGGCAAGAGATGATCTCGTATCATTGTGACGGGTGCGGGCGGGAGATACCGCAAAACGGGCTTCGTTACACCGTTCGCATTGACATCCGCGCGGCCTATGAGGAGATGGAAGTGGGCCTCATGGAGTTGGTGAGGGACCACCGCGCCGAAATCCTCCGCTTGATCGAGGGGATGGACGACAAATCTGCCGAGGACATCGAGGAAACCATCTACAAGTGCCTAAAAATCGACCTGTGCCCAAGCTGCCAGCGCTCTTTCGTGCGCGATCCACTGCGTTTCCAAGGCGATGGGGACGGCGCGGAAGAAGAGATCGATATCGATGGATTCTTGCGCTCACTAGGCTACGGCCGCGGGTCGGCTGAACATGGTGAGGGCCCTTCGGATTGACTCCGTCGAAGATCGGATCTTTCGACTCTACCGGGCCCGCCCTACGAGCTATCCAGGCTAGGGAGTTCGCCTCACATGGAAGGCCTTAGGAAGGCGAGAGCGGTCCGCAGCATGCTTTACGGGGCTGTCCCGCTATTGATTGTTTCGGTCCTGTCGGTTGTGAGTTCCGGGTGTGGATATATCGCCGACAAGGACCGCATTGTGGTGGCGACGCTCAATGGCGAGCCGATTCGCCGCGGAGATCTCGCCGAGGTCATCCGCAAGATGCCAGACGAAGCGCGTCCCTTGATTCAGAACAAAGGCGATCTGCTTCGTTTCCTAAACAAGTATATCGACGACCAGATTAAGGCGGAATTGTCGAAGCAACTTAAGGCGGAAGGCAAGATCCAGATCGATCGCAATTTGGCGCGGCAAAGGTATTTCGAGAAATATCCGGATTACCGCAGCGTGTCTCAAATTCGTAATCCTGCAGCACTCCAAATGACCGCGGGGGACATTGCGGCCATAAAGGCGGAAATCGAGTTCGGGATCGACGACGAAGAAGAGATACTCTTGCGCGAAGAAGCGCTGCGCTATAAGATTCAAGAGGCTGTTCAAGCACGGGCCGTCAGCATCACCGAAGATGAAATTAAGCGTGAATACAACACGTCGAAGACTGAGCTCGTCAAATTTGAGTCCATCGAGATTATAGCGATTCAGTTTTTCGTCGGGCCCGGCGCGATCGAGCAAGCGGCCGAAGCGCGTCACCGCCTCGATCGAGGCGAGCCCTTCGATGACGTGCTGGCGACCTACATGGAAGAGAATCCTGCGATGGGAATGCGCTCAGCTCTGGAAAATAATCCCGCAAGCGTGAAATATCGCTCGTTCTGGGATCGCGTTTCGGGCTCTGAGGTGGGCCAGCAGTTTGGGCCCGTGTTCATGCCAGAGCGACAACAATTCAGCGAAGCTGAAGACGGCACAACCCAAATGCAAACGATACCGCCCGTCTACCTCGTGCTCGAAGTGATCGACCATTCTCCCGCAAGCCCGATGACGGTCGACCAGGCCCGGCCCGTGATTACTTCCTCGCTCTTGAAGCGCAAGGTGACCAAGCTGCTACGTGCCGAGCATGGGGTCGAGGTTTATCCGGACAACTTGCCCCGTCCCGAGGGCTTCGGCGATCAGTACAAGGACCAGATGATTAAGACTGGC
>JASJYE010000143.1 GCA_030123645.1 Candidatus Hydrogenedentota bacterium
GCAAGATTATATACGCTTCCCATGGGGCCGCGTACTGGCGCATTATTCCCGAGTCCAAGATGAATGAATACAAGGGGGACCGCACCGTAAAAGCCGATCCACGGGACCGCAGTCTCCCCAGCAACGTGTCGCATCACCAGGAATTTCTACAGGCATGCAAGGGGTACAAGCCAGCGGGCGCCAACTTCGACTATGGCGGGCCACTAACCGAGATCGCGATGCTGGGAAACATCGCGCACCATATGCCGGGCACGGAATTGGAGTGGGACGCCAAGCACATGATGTTTCCCAATCAGCCCGAAGCGAATCAGTATCTCCATTTCCGATATCGTGACGGTTGGACGATGTAAACATCGAAGCGATGTGGCCTGCATCAGACTGCGATCGGATATTGTCCGTATTCGTGGATTGCCCTGACCATCTCGACATAGGTCTCGGGCTTGACGCCGGAATGTATGGAATTGCTCGACGCGCAGATGTAGCCACTGTCAACCGACAGAGACTAAAGACGGCCATCTGTATTTCCTTTTCTGGCTCATTCACCATTACTTGCGAAAGATTTGCAGGCTCTTTCGTGCACAGTCCGCCGGGAGGCAAATCTCCTATTTGCCACTCGACAAGAACTTATCATGGATGTCCCTCAAAAAGCCCGTCTGTATGTTCCGGGCCGTAGACCCCCCTCTTTTTGGCTTCGGCGACAAGGATTCCGAGGACCGAGACAACGTGCTCGACAAAATATTGCCTGTCCCTAAGTTTTCCAGCTCTCAAGTCGCCTCGTGTGCCGGACAATATGGCGTCGAGCTACACCATTGCCGCGCTTCGCGAACCCACGACCAGCTTTCTTCCCAGCTCCTCGGCTTTTTCGAGGAGGGCCGTGTTTTCGTTGATGTCGGTCCCGGCTGAGGCGGTGCCGTGCACCATCCCAACGAGATTGGCGTGCACGTAATTGCAGAGATCCTGGAACGTACGGAGGGCGTTGACACAGCCTGAACTGAAGGCGTTCTCGCCGCCGTAGGTCATGGCGACGGCGATGCGCTTGTCCCGCCACGGCTTTACACCGTAAGCGTTCAACGCGAAGCAGCGGTCCAACAGCAATTTGGTTTGGGCGGAAAAGCTAAAGAAAAAGACCGGGCTGGCGAAGACCCAGGCGTCGGCTTCGATGAGCTTGGGGTAAATGGCCTGCATGTCATCATCGACGGCGCACTTCGTGGCGTCGGGCTTCTGGCAGACGTAGCAGGATTGGCAAGGAGTGATCTTAAGACCATTGAGGTAGATGGATTCCACTTGGGCGCCGGCCTCCTCCGCTCCTTTGGTGATTCGCTGCGCCAAGGTTGCGCTATTGCCTTTCTTCCTGGGGCTGCCGAGTAGGACAAGTACCTTCTTTGCTTTCAATTCGCTTGCCATGATTTTTCCGCCTTTCTAATTTCAACCCGATTTTTCCCCGATGAAGCGTCCTTCGACAACCACCGGTGACATGAGGCGTTTCGCCGCCATGGTATCAGGCGTTCCTCGGGTTTACAACACGGATAGGTCGAGTTTCGCGTTGATTGCGGCCGATGGCCCCGGGGAGGCCTACGCGCGAACCGCGGTATCGAGGGCCGCGGCGATCGCGCGGATGTGCTCGGGCGTCGAGCCGCAGCATCCCCCGATGAACTTCGCGCCGGCTTGGAGCAACGGCCCGACCATCTCGGCATAGACCTTCGGCGATGCGGGGTATATCGCATTGCCGTCCGCGTCCAGGCCCGGCTGGCCTGCGTTCCCTTTGACCCAGATGGGCAGGTCGGCGCCGCATGTCGAGAACTGCTCGGCCAGAAGCAGAATCGTCTCGATTCCCGCGCCGCAATTCGCCCCGACGAAGCTGGCCCCTGCGCCTTTGGCCAGCGCGTGGGCCTCGGAAACGCTCACGCCCATCATGGTTCGGTCGTGACCGGCGCCGGAATCAAAAGTAAATGAGATACCGACCGGCAGGCTGCACCCGCAAAGCGCCCCTTCCAGCGTGGCCTGCGCCTCGACCAGATCGCTCTGCGTCTCGATGACGATGGCGTCGGCGCCGCCGGCCTCGAGCGCCGAGGCCTGTTCCGCTGCCGATGCTTGGACCGCCTCGACGGAGATCTCGTTCATCATGACAATTTTGCCGCAAGGCCCAATCGAACCGAATACGTATGCCTTGTCACGCGCCGCGCGTTTCGATATCGCCGCGCCGGCCTGGTTCAACTCGATGCCTCTTTCCTCGAGCTTGTGCCGCGCCAGTGTCGGGCGGTTGCTGGAAAACGTATTCGTTAATACGATCCCGGCGCCCGCGTCCACGTAGGCGCGCGCTACCGAGAAGACCTTGTCCGGTGCGTCAAGGTTCCATAGGTCGTGGAGCTGTCCTGTCGCCGCACCGAGTTTGTCCAGTTCCGTCCCCCACGCGCCATCGGTGCACAGGGGCGGGAGTGCGCCCAGGTTCTCTCTCGTCAGTGGGACCTTCGGGTCGACAGACATCAGACATACTCCCGCGGCCGCGACACGGATCTTCGACGTCAAGCGAGCGGCGTCGAAAGATTGGATTCAATCCCGTGCCGCGCATGAGGTGCAGAATCATGTTAGGCCGCGGCAAGACCCTGTTTTCGATTAACGGGGTTGCCCCGTTTTTCTGTTTCCGTGATTTAGAGTATCGTCCGAGTCACGCTCAGATCGCAACTCTGGGTGACTTTACAACGCGTTCCCGGCCGACACGCCCCGCCAGATATCTCGCCTGCATTTGGACGGTCGGGTCGAGATGCTATACAATCGTCACCGTCGTGTGACCGGATGCGACTACAATCGGCGGGATCGAAGGAGCCTGGGCATGGCAAGCATACTCGAGCTGATTGCCACTTGCACCGAACGGGGGAAACTGAACAAAGACGCACCCTATCCGCCCGACATGAGAGAGTTGAACGGCGTTGACGAGCTGGTGGCCCAAGCGCTGTCCGACGGAATCGACCCCGACGAAGTCTTGAATCAGGGCTTGATGGTGGGCATGGGCCGCATCGGCGAGCAGTTCAGCCGCAACGAGGTGTTTGTGCCCGAATTGCTGATGGCGGCCCGGGCGATGAGTGCGGGCATGAAGCACTTGAAGCCCCATTTCGATTCCGGGGCCGCCAAACGAAAAGGGACCTTCGTCATCGGCACAGTCGCGGGCGACCTCCACGATATCGGCAAGAACCTGGTGCGAATGGTCATGGAGGGCGGCGGCTGGGAAGTCGTGGATCTGGGTGTGGACGCCGGGGTCGACAAATTCCTCGCGGCGGTCGAACTGAATCCCGGCTGTGCGGTAGGATTGAGCGCGCTGCTGACAACGACCATGGGGCACATGGGGGACATCGTCCAGGCGATACGGGACAAAGCTCCGGACACAAAGATCTTGGTGGGCGGCGCGCCCCTTACCCAAGAGTTCTGCGACATGATTGGCGCGGACAGCTATGCCAGGGACCCGCAGTTGGCCTTGGAGTATCTCTCATCCAGCTTCGTATAGGTGAACGGCGTGCAAACAGATCCAGAGTGTCTAACGATTCCATTCCAGTCCCTGGAAATCACCCGGGATGACATTGCCCTGGGCATGGGCTATGCCGACGGTGCTTTACCCATGCCCTTCTCCGCTCAGATGGACACGCTACTCGCGCAGGCCGAACGGCATGTCCGGATACGAGCGGGATTCCGCGTCCTTCCGCCATCCTCCGTGCGAATTGCCGCTGCCGGATTCTTTATTGAAGACACCTACTTCGAGACGAATCGCATTATCGCGCGCCCGCTGCGCAAGGCCGAAACGCTTGCGTTCTTTGTGGCTACGGCTGGGCAGGGAATCACGGCTTGGTCGAAGGATCTCTTTGAAAGCGACGACCTGGTGCAAGCCTATCTGGTCGACGCGCTGGGCTCGGAAATAGCCGAACGGGCCGCCGAGCGCATTCAGAAGGAGATCGCCGAACGGGCTGAAACCGAAGGGTGCCGGATTACCAACCGCTACAGTCCTGGCTACTGCAATTGGAGTGTTGCCGAACAACACAAGCTGTTTGCGTTTCTGCCCGATAACTTCTGCAGTATTACACTCACGCCATCGGCCCTTATGCAACCCACCAAATCGGTTAGTGGCGTCATCGGGGTCGGCGCAAATGTACAAAAGCTAGACTATGAGTGCAAGATCTGCCTGGAGACCCACTGCTACCGGCACAACATTCGCCACATGTAGCAGCAAGTCTCCCAAAACAAGATGAATTCACGCGAAAGAATCCTTGCCGCGATCAACTGCGAGCCCGTGGATCGCATTCCGACGGACATGTGGGCGACGGCAGAAGTCAGGCGAAAACTGACCGATTATTTTGGCGAAGGGGTCAGTCTCTGGAAGGAACTGCACATCGATGGAATGGGCTATGTCTTCCCGCGGTATGCCGGACCCGCCCCGCCAGCGGCGCCCGAAGGCGAATCCGTCGATTTTTGGGGTGTCCGGACGAAGCGGGTTCCCCATGAGGGCGGGGCCTATGATGAGGTCTCTTTCTGTCCCCTCGCCAGCGTGCAGACCCTGGACGATCTCGATGCCTATGCGTGGCCGCAGGCCGACTGGTTCGACTACTCCCACATGCGCGAGAGAGCCGAAAGGGTCCGCAAGACAAGGGTGGTCAATTGTGGCGCGATGATGCCCTTCTTCCACCACAACGCATTGCGAGGTCTGGAGCAGTCCCTCCTCGATCCCCTGGTGGAGCCGGAGCTTACGCACGAGATTCTCAAGCGCCTCACGGATTTTTTCTACGAGCAGTATTTCCGTATCTTCGAGACCTGCGAGGGCCTCATCGACCTTGCGGGTGTGACCGATGACCTCGGAAGCCAGGTCGGGCCCCTGATGAGTCTGGACGTGTATCGGGAGTTCTATGCGCCTCATCACAAACGGCTTATCGACCTCTGCCACGAGTTTGGGGTCAAGGTGTTCCATCACGACGACGGCGGCATCCGGCCCTTCATTCCGATCCTGGTTGACATGGGCATCGATGTCCTCAATCCCATCCAGTGGGCCTGCCGGGACATGGACATGAAGGAACTGAAATCCAAATTTGGCGGCAAGATCTGTTTCCACGGGGCCATTGAGAATCAGAAGATCCTGCCCTTCGGAACGCCGGAAGACGTGCGGGAAGAAGTCCGCCACTGCATCGATAGTCTCGCCAGCGACGGCACGGGGTACATCCTCGCCTCATGCCATAACATACAGGTGAACACGCCGGTCGAAAACATCATCGCCATGTACGACGAAGCGTGGCACTATGGGAAGATGGCCTAGTGGTTTGACTTAAGCCGAAGGGCAATTCAGCCACAGAGGACTCAGAGGGCACAGAGAAACTCATGGACGATTAACTGACCGAGCACTTCGTTGCTCGTCGTCGGTGGAGTAGGATCGCCGTAATCCTTCATCGCTTCTTCAGACAAGATGTACAGGATTGAACAAGACTTACATAATCATCTTGTTAATCATGTAAATCCTGTCAAAAAATGTTTTGGTTGCGGCCTACGGGCCGCGCTGTGCCCTCTGTGGCAAAAATCGCTGTGCTTGCGCAGAGCCCTGGAGAACTTCGGTTCATGCGTCAAACACTGTCTTTTCGGATGGCCTGGCACCCTATGACGTCATCATCGTATGTCATGGCGATCTGCTGGCCTGGCTCGAGTACGAGAAAATCCCTTTCCCAGTCGCCGTCCAGCAATCGCCGGATCAGCACCAAGTTCCCCGCGATACGGTCGAAGGTCCACCCGCGCCGCTTCGCCTCTTTTTTGGCCGCTTCCTCGACAGCCGTGCCGTCGCCGACCCCCATGTCAATAAAGGCAGCGCGTTTATAATGCTCTCGCCATGCCCCCATCACTTCCATTAGGTAGTTGGCGTTATCCTTCCCATACTTCTCGACGAATCCATCGTAGGCCTCGTGGATGTTGCCGCCCATACCCGAGCCCAAAGACAAGGCCGTCGTGGAATCATCTCTTCGCTCGATGTAATCCAGGGCATACCAGAAAGTGCCGGGGTGATTCTCGAATTGATCTTTGTAGCGCTCCCGGTCTCCCAGAAACAAGGTGATGCAGTCGTGGGCGCGTGGAATCACCAATGGGATTTCTCCGGCCGTCAAACCCTCCGTAGCTTGGCCGCACAACCCGTATGCCATTACAATCGCGTCGTAGTCCTGGCCGGTCACCGAGTCAATTCGCTCCTGCAGCCGATCCCGCAGGTTTGAGGGGGTATTGTGCAGACCCAAGCGGAACAGTTCCACGTTCACAATGTGGGGGGACTTGGCCGCACACAGGTAGACCATGCGCGCCAGCGCCTCGCATCCCAGACATTTCAGCCTCATGAGTTTCCTCCACCCGTTTGAATCATTTTCAGTCTAGCCGCAGAACCTTCGAATTCAATCGCCGCTGCGAAACGCGAAAGAAGTCTGCGTTGGCCGCGAGTAGCGGGTGCGGAAATGTAGAACCCGGCACACCATTATCATGATGACTGCCGGTTAGCATTTGACCAGAATCAATTGTCAGACTTCAACCGAGTCAGAACCACCAGTAGAACTGGTGG
>JASJYE010000144.1 GCA_030123645.1 Candidatus Hydrogenedentota bacterium
TTGACGGTGGCACCCGTGACTTCCTCTTCCTTAACGACTTCATGCTCACAACTGATAGAACGTATCTATCTAATCTTCAAATGCTCTAGACGCTCTGACGCCCCTTTTCGTGGCTCTCGACCTCGACGTGTTTAAACACGCTGTCGCCCGAAAGCCTTTGAAGAAGCTCCGTCATATCAACCATCTCACCGTCTCGCTATGGATCCCGGCGAGATAACCGGGCTAGGTTTTCTCGAATGATGGCTTGCTTTTCAAGTGCGAATTTCAGGCGGATGAATCGGATATCCAACACGGCCATATAGAGCGATATCAGAATCAAGAGCGAGAAGATCAGCCAGTAAACCAAACAAAAAAGGCCCGGCCTGCTTGCGGTCGTTTGTTCTGCCGCGTCTTCTGAAACGAAGCGGGAGAGATGAATCACGGAATCGCGCGCGACACCGCCAGCCACAGCGTAGACAGCCATGAGCGAGGCCAACCCGACGCTAATTGCGCCCACCTTGCGCCTTGTCGACTGATCCAGCCATCTCTTGTCGTTCATAACGTGGGCCTACGCACCAACACAGTCTATTTCAGGCGAGGAAAGAGGGGGTCGCCTCGCTTGATGGCCTTCCCCTCTTTGAACATGCTCTGGAGCCGTTCCGCTGTGCCCGGCATGAATGGGGTCAGCCAGTGGCCGATGATGCCCAGTCCGGCGATCATCTCGTCCAGAAAAACGGCCAACTCATCCTTCTTCCCTTCTTTCTGAAGGGCCCACGGCTTGACCTTCTCGATGCGCTGGTTCAGATTCGTCGCCACTGCCCACAGCGCTGCCATCGCATCATGAAACCGATAGTCTTCCATCGCCTCATGATAGCCTTCCGGCGCTTCCGGCGTCGCCGCGGGCTTCGGCACGTGTCCTGCCTTCTCGCCGATCGTTTCGATTCTCCGTGCCAAATTTCCAAGATTGTTGGCGAGGTCGGCGTTGAAGACGTCATGAAAGCGGGATTCTGAGTAATCCCCATCCTCGAAGGGCGAGATGGCCCGCAGCAGGAAGTATCGTACTGCTTCGACGCCGAAATGCTCGACCTGCACCAGCGGATCGATTACGTTGCCAAGCGACTTTGAGATTTTTTGCCCGTTCATCGTCAGGTAGCCGTGGATAAATACCTCGGTTGGCGCCGGCAACTCCACCGACATGAGTATCGCTGGCCAGTACACCGTGTGAAAACGGTTGATGCCTTTGCCGATACAATGGATCCGCTTATCGCATTCCAGCCAGTATTTTTTCAGGCGCTCGCTGTTGTCGGTCAATTCCAGTGCCGTAAGGTAGTTGGCCAGCGCGTCGTACCAGACATACATCACCTGGTCTGCATCGCCCGGCACCGGAATGCCCCAGTCGCCCGCCCGCTTGCGGCTTCGTGAAATGCTAAAATCGAGGAGCCCGCCGCGAATGAATGAAAGCGTCTCATTCCGTTTGCTTGCAGGCACGATTCGCATTCTGTCCGACTCGATTAACTCAAGAAGTTTCTCCTCGTAGGAAGAGAGCCGGAAGAAGTAGTTCTCCTCCTCGACGTGTTCCAGCGGCGTCTTGTGTTCCGGGCACTTGCCGTCCTCGGCCTCTTTTTCGCTGTAGAAGTCCTCGCATCCGACACAGTAGAGTCCGCTGTAGTGCTTTTTGTAGATGTCTTCGGGCTTGGTTCGTGACCAAAGTTCCTGCGCCCCCCGGGTGTGCAACTCGCTACTCGTTCGGATGAACTCGGTGTTCGATATGTTGAGCCCTGGCAGCAGCGCCTTGAAAAATTCTGTGTTCCTATCGCAGAGTTCGCGCGTAGTGAGGCCTTCTTCCGCTGCCGCACGGACGTTTTTCAGAGAGTTTTCGTCCGTTCCCGTGAGAAAAAAACAGTCGCGGCCGATAAGGCGGAGATAGCGCGCGACGGCGTCTGCCTGAACCAATTCGAAGGCGAAACCGACGTGCGGCTTTGCATTAACGTATGGGATGGCCGTGGAAACGAAAGCCGTATTGCTCATGGTTGTGCATGCTCCTTGTCAGGGGATGATGCCCGCCGAAGGCGGAGGCATCCTCTGCTGGGGATGGGCAGGAACCCGGTTCTTACCCTCCAATCGGAGGGGAGCCCTTGCGCGCCAAGGCCTGCAGTGGCGCGCGTAGGCCGCCCCATTCAAACGCATAGCGTGCATCCTCGCGTCCACGGGCACACACTATATACGAGGCCGGACGTTCCGGCAAGATAAAATCGGTATAATTCACGCATAGTATGCACACCCTCCTTTTTGGCGTAGGGATTTGGCGCTACACGGAGCCGGACATGTCCGAAGAACATGACACCATAGAGCAGGCGATCGAAATGGCGGTGAGGGGCGCTCCGGATGACGGGATTCGACTTCTGTGGCCCCTCATCCGCGATGACGCCACGCGCGATCCCGCGCTCTTCGCCCTTGCTTTTTGCTACGAGAAGGCCGAGAACTTTGCAACGGCGACCTATCTCTACGAGTGGATTGTCGAGCAACATTCCGAGTTCAACGTTGCGGCGAAACGCCTCGAAGAATGTCGTGAAGAAACGCGGAGGCGCGGTATTACGGAGGATTTTCAGGACGCCGGCCATGTGTCTTGCCCCTGTGGGCTTTTCCGTCAGCGGGCCGAGTACGGCGCGTGTCCCTACTGCGGGAGGCTCCGCGATGAAACCCGGCTGCGAAGCGGCGAAGCGGAAATTCGCGTCGTGCCCGCAGAAGCAGCTCGGGAAGAGTCCGCGCGTGCAGTCGCGGCAGCCAGCGAGACCGAGACCGTACCGGTTCCCGAAGGGCAGAATCGGGCCCAGAGCGAAGATCTGAGCGCGGTGGTAGAGAAAATTCATGAGCTCAAAGAGGATGCCGCCACACAAATGAAGGAGCTTTCTGAAACGGAGTCGATCAAGCGGGTTGCGGCACGCGCCGAGGAACTCGCGCGGGAGGCCTCGAGCAGAATGAAGGCCCTCGCCGAGAGCGATGCGGCCAAGGACGCGCTTGAAAAAGCCAAGGAGTTGCGTCGTGAGACCTCCAGCAGGGTAAAGCGGATCATTGAAAAGCCGGAAGTGCAAGAATTAGAGAAAAAGCTCAAGGATTGGGGAAAAGAGAAGACCTCGGACATTACAAAGTGGGTGAAAGGCGAGCGTGTCCAGACTGCCTCAAAAAAAATTCTGGAGACATTCGAGGGTGTTCTCGCTAGAATACAGGCCGTTATCGACCGGATGAAGAACTAAGAGTACACGTTTCGTGGAGGACTAAGTTGAAGCTGCCGCCGATGCGAGCGATTGATATCGTCCCGATTGAGCGCGAGGGAGAGGCGTTCTTCTGTTTATACGACCCGGGAAACTACGTAGATGAACAGCTTGTTCTTTCGCCGCTCGCCGTTTTTGTCGCGACGATGCTGGATGGCGAAAACGGCGTCGAGGACATCCAGCGCGCATTTCACGCGCAGACCGGCGGGGCCACCTTGGCGTCCGAGCAGATCCTTGATGTCGTAGGCCATCTCGATCGCAACGGCTTTCTTCAGAACGAGCACTTCGACAACATCCTTTTACGGATACGCGAAGAGTTCGAGCGAGCCGACACGCGCCCCGCGTTTTTGGCGGGACGATCGTATCCGGCGGACCCCAAAGAATTGCGCGAGTATCTGGATGGACAATTCGTGCGCGAGGGAGGGCCGGGAGAGAGACAGGATAGCACGCCGGTAAGCGATGAAATTCTGCCGGGCATCATTGTGCCTCACATCGACTTCGGGCGGGGCGGTCATTCGTATGCGCATGGATACTCGAGGCTTTGTCGTCATGCCACGCCGGACACGGTCATTGTATTCGGTGTGGCACACGCGTCAGAGCCCGTGCCGTTTATTCTCACGCGCAAGCACTTCGAGACCCCGCTCGGCCTGATCAGGACCGACGAAGAGATAATTGACAGGCTCGAGAAGGCTTGCACGTGGGACCCTTACGCATTCGAGTTCGTGCATCGTGCGGAACATTCCATCGAGTTTCAGGCGGTTATGCTGGCCCATCTTTATGGGAGCGATATCAAGATCGTCCCGATTCTATGCTCGACGTTCGGGGAGGATTTCCATGCCGGCGATCCGACGGCCACCCAGCCCATCATGAACTTTTTGCAGGCGTGTAACGAATGCATCCGGTCTTCGCAGAAGAAAATAGCTGTAATCGCTTCGGCCGATTTGGCGCACGTCGGGCGCAGGTTCGGCGATTCCTTCGACATTGACGATGAGGTGCTCGAGGCCGTTGCACAGCGCGACGCTGAAGATCTGGCCCATGTGGAAGCGCTCGATGCCGACAGTTTCTATGCCTCCGTGATGAAGGACGGTAATCAGCGCAAAGTGTGCGGTCTCAACTGCATCTTTTCAGTCCTTCGCGCACTCGACGGCATCGCCGTAGTAGGCGAGCCGATCAATTATGACTATGCCCATGATCCGGCTGGGGGCATCGTGTCATTTGCCAGCGTTGCGCTCCGGGCATAACAGACGGGGCGCCGCAAAGTGCGACGCCCCGCCGGATTGTCTAGCAGTCGTGATTAGCTGGTCGCAGAGGTTTCGGTGGCCTTCTCGGCGCCTCTGATCATGCTGGCCGATATGGCCGCGTAGACCTCCGCCCACTGGGATTCGAGCTCGTCGTTCCAATCCTCGCCGGTGACCGTCGCGAGTGCGTGGAGCAGGCACTCACCCATGGCCGGATAATGCTCCGGCTCAGCGCCGTAGTTGATGTGCCGGCGGCCCATTTCTTCGAGCGTGCCGGATGCGATCTCCATTGCGTCCAGATTCTCGACCACGAACACGAGTACGTTGGCCAGCATTCTGTGCTGCTGCTGCATGTTCACGCCATCGAAGAGCAGAGCGACATCCGGATAGCGCAGGAACAGCGTAGCGAAGAAGGTCTCCATGACTTCGTCGACTTTCGGGCTGATTGCGTGGAAGTTCTTCCTGACCAATTCGACATCAACTGCCATAACTTTCCCCTCCCCAAGGGCTTAAAAAATCCGTTGCGCCGAAACTACCCGCTGGCGTGTCGCGCGGCCACGTCATAATTCTCTGGAAACCACGTAAGTGAACTATAGCCTGGGTTCGGAAAATGTGCGAGTGCGGCTGTGCCCAAGGCTGCCGCAAGAGTATTCTTAAGTAACTGATTTTGAAGGGTTTACGATGACGGTATGGAAGGAAAAAGTTTGACGAGCGAAAATCCCACGTGGCAGACGCCGGCTTGAGATTTGCCCCTTTGAGAGGGTTGAGAAGTGCTTAGTTAGGCCGATTCGCTTTGGCCGGCGTCGTTGCGCGGGCCCGCCGGCTTCGTGCCCGCTACGCGCGAAACGAAGCATCTAAAGCTTAAGCGCCCACTCCCGATCTTCTGGTTCCACGACCTTTTCCTGGTGTCGAATGAACAGGAGCGGGTCCTTCGTCACGGGGGCGTCCGTAATAGGCCGCGCCTCGTCCGATCCGAAAAGGTCGGCGTAATCCGAGTGGAAGCCATCGCAGATATTGCGCATCGAGCACGCGCGGCAGGCATCGAACTGCCGGTAATTCGCGTCGTGTGCGGCCCGGAGCGCCCCTTCTTTGCGGTAAAGCCGTGCCTTACCCACGCTAGCCCACGCAAGACGCGCGAGCATATGTTGCACCATTAGACCGAGCCGTCCGAGCCGAGGGTGCTGCAGCGCGCGCCGGCTCACCCCGGGATAGCGATAAGTGATCCATCTGTCGAAGGGGCCGATATAAAACGCAGGTACCATATCCCCGCCCTTCATGCGCTGCGGCTGGAGTCCCGTCCAATTCCAACTGTTGTAGTCCCATTCGTGATGGTCGTAGGGCAGTTGCTGGAAGTTGTAGAAATTCTTGCGGTGGCGCTCCTCCGCCATGCAGAGCGGAAGATAACGCACGTTGCATTCGATGCCGTTCTCCTCGAGCAGGTCAATCGCCTTGGTCAATTGCGGTTTGATGTCCGAATAACGCGAAACATTATCGTGCGTCCTGATACCCGTCTCCTGGTCCTCAAAAGGATTGAATGCCAGGTAGTTCACTGCATTTGCGCCATAGTCGATGGCCTTCTGGGCAATCTCCGGCAAGATGGGCGCCACCGGCTTCGACATCGTGCAGTTGAAACGGAAGGGCACGCCAAGCTCGCGCATGTTCTCGATGGCCGCGATGATCTTCTCGTAGGCCCCTTTTCGGCACACGACCTCATCGTGGATCTCGCCTATCCCATGCAAACTGACCAGGAAGTCGCGAATGCCCGCCTCTTGGAACTCGCGAAGCTTGTCCATTTTCGCCAGCACGAGCCCATTGGTTATTAGCGTGGGATAAAGGCCGATTTCGCGGCAATAGCTGATGAGTTCGAGAATGTCCGGGTGTATCGTCGGCTCGCCACCCTGGATATCAATCGCCGTGTTCCCATAGACGTATCGCAGCGTATGACAGATCTGCTTCGCCTTCTCCAACGACATGAAAGGGTGCTCGGGATGGCTATGGTCCTCGATCCGATTGAGGAAATAGCAGAAATAGCACCGCA
>JASJYE010000145.1 GCA_030123645.1 Candidatus Hydrogenedentota bacterium
GGATGAAATGAGCGAGAACCCAGGGATGACAGGGGGAACTGGCCGGGTCTGTCATTTTGACAGTCCAGCCAGAACCCGGCAGCTACGATGGCACCTGCCCAAGATCCCGCTTAGAACCGGGGATGCTACCAGTAAAATTACACTGAAGTCAAGGAAAAAGAGGCATATTTGAATACCCATGAAAAGGATCGCGTGTCTCGCCAAATACAAAGACTTGGCGGCGTTTCCGTCGGACTGCCATAATGGCAGTTTATCAGCGGTCAAGACTGGCGAGTGCTGAAAATCCGTCCGTCCGGATTTTTTATGCTCTAGAGGCTCTGTGCGATTGCTGCGTCGAAGAGATCGAGCATTTCCGCGAGTTCGGCCTGCGTTGTCACCAGCGGGGGCCAGAGGTAGAGGACCTCGCCGAGGGGACGGATGAAGAGCCCGAGCTCCATGGCCTTTCGCGCGATGGTCTTGGCGAGCGTTGCCCCGCCCGCCTCGTCTTTGAGGGCGATCATGCCGATCATCCCGAGGGTCTGGTAGTACTCGACGCAATCGTGCCGGGCGAGCCGCGCCATGCCCTCGGCGAGCTGTTCCGCCAGCGGCCTGGTACCTTCCACGATGTTCTCGCTGGTGAAAATGTCGAGGGCGGCCAGTGCGGCGGCGCTGGTGATCGGATTGCCGCAGAAGGTGTGGCCGTCGTAAAAGGTGCGGTCGTGAAGCTCGTCGCTCCGGAACGAATCGTAGATGCGGTCGTTGGCGATAGCGGCGCTCGCAGGCAGGTAGCCGCCCGTCAGCGCCTTGCCGAGGCACAGGATGTCCGGCGCGATGCCCGCTTCGTCACAGGCGAACAAGCTGCCCGTCCGGCCAAATCCGACGGCAATCTCATCGGCGATGAGGATCAAGTCGTATTCGTCGCACAAGGCCCGGACCTTGCGCAGGTATTCGGGATGGTATATCCGGATTCCAGCCGCGCCCTGGCACAGCGGCTCGAGAATCACGCCCGCGAGTTCCGCCTGGTGCTCGCGAACAAGCCGCTCCATCGACGCGAAGGCGTCCAGCGCACAGGCGCGGTCTTTCTCCTCGTCGGGGTTCCCCCGGCGATGGGGCATGTCGGCGACGTAGGACTTCACGACCGCCTTCGCGAAAGGCGCGTGGAAGGTGGGCACGAAACCGACACCGACCGCGCCGAGGGTATCGCCGTGGTAGCCTTCCTCGAGCGAGACGAAGCGCGTTTTTTCAGGCTGGCCGATGTTGTGCCAGTATTGAATCGCCATCTTGAGCGCTGCCTCAGTGGCGCTCGCGCCGTCGGCGGCGAAGTAGCAATGCTCGAGTCCCCGCGGCGTAATTTCAGCGAGCCGCGCGGCCAGTTTAATGGCGAGGGGATGCGTCTGGTTGCCGAGGATGGACTGCTGCAGGACGCCCGCCTGCTCGCGGATGGCCTCGACGATATGTGGATGGCCGTGGCCCAGCGCAACGGACCACCACGACGATATCCCGTCGAGCACCTTGCGCCCGCCCTGCTCGAATAAATAGACGCCCTCCGCGCTGTTAAAACAGACAAAGGGCCCCGCTTCGTAGGCGTTGATGCCCGTGTAGGGATGCCATAGGTGCTTGTAGTCGAGTTCTTGGAGGCTATCTATTCGAATCGCCATTTTTTGATAGTTCCTAGCGCGCTTCTAATAGCGCGTTTCGCGGGCGAGACGCCCGCGCCACTTTCGAGTCCCGCGCCACTACTGAGTCCTGTATGAGTACCAAGCAATTCGCAAACCTTCGCCCATACTGTCATCCTGAGCGAAGCCGAAGGATCTCTTGAACCCACCGGCTATTTTCATAGAAGAGATCCTTCGGCTTCGCTCAGGATGACAGGTTAGTCAGTTGTTTTAGGCCCGGCGTGCATTCGTCGAAGTGTGTCCATGCGGTTTCGGGCTTCGATTCCAATTCGGTCAAGTAGTCTATGTTACCTAATATCTCGACCTTGCCGAAACTCTGTATTGCGCCGGGGTTGTCCTGCTTGATGAAATCGGGCTGGACGTCCTGGACCTCGTTGAATACGACCCCGAGGATCTCCAAGCCTGCGGCCCGTAAAGCGTCTATAGAGAGCAGGGTGTGGTTAATGGTCCCGAGTCCGCGGTGGGCGACGAGGAGGACGGGAAAGGCCAGCGTGCGCATGAGGTCGAGCATGGTCTCCGATTCCGTCAGGGGCGCATAGACACCGCCCGCCCCCTCGACGAGAAGCGTCTCGTAGCGCTGCATAAGCTGTTGCGCGCAATCCTTGATATGGCCGATGTCCGGATACCGCCCGGCCATGCGTCCCGCGAGATGGGGCGAGCATGCGGGCTCGTACAGATACGGCGCCATGAGGTCGCGTTCCTCGCGCGACACCGATATGCCCGCCGCGCGTTGATGGACCATCAAATCCGGAGCCACCAGATTCCCATCGCTGGCGGTCTCGGCGCCCGTCTGCACTGGCTTCATGGACGCGGCATTCACACCAGCGTTACGGAGTTGCCGCAAAAGCCCTGCCGTGACGATCGTCTTTCCGACATCCGTATCCGTTCCGGTGATGAATATACCTCGACTCACAAGACGCCGGCTTCCAATGCTATGGCGGCCATGACCTCCGTCGCGCGGTGTAGATCGCCCTCGTCATGCGCTAAGGTAATCGACAGCCTCAAGCGCGCCGTGCCATCGGGCACTGACGGCGGCCTCACCGCGGTGATCAGCACGCCTCGCTCGAGGAGGGCGCCGGACATCTCAACGGCGGCTTCGTTGCTGCCGATAACCATCGGGACGATTTGCGAGGCCTCATCCGGGATGTCAAAGCCCTTTTCGTTCAGCAATCCTCGAAGGAACTTTGCGCGCCGGAGAAGCTCGGCGCCTAATTCCGGTTCCGCTTCCACGATCTCTACCGCCTTCAACGCGCTGCCGAGACAGGCAGGCGCGAGGCCCGTCGAGAAGATGAAGCTGCGCGCCTTATTGATCAACAGATCGATGAAGTCGCGCGAGCCTGCGACGAATCCCCCGCCGCTCCCGAGCGCTTTGGTCATGTTCGCGACGACAACGTCTGGCTTGACGCCCAATTCGGCGCAGAGCCCCGCGCCCCGGCCGAATACGCCCAGGGCGTGGGCCTCGTCGATGAGGAGGTAGGCGCCGTGGCGGTCCGCGAGTTGGCGGAGTGCCGAGACGGGCGCCAGGTCGCCATCCATGCTAAATACGCCGTCCGACACGATGATCTTCCTGCCGCCGCGCTGATGGGTCTGCAACAGGCCCTCCAGGTGGTCCAGGTCGCAATGGCGGAATATATGTACCTGCGCCCTGGCCAGCCGGCAGCCGTCCACGATGCTGGCGTGGTTCAGCTCATCGGAAAAAATGATGCCGTCCTTAGCTGCAAGCGTAGTGATCGCGCCCAGATTGGCCTGGAAACCGCTGGGAAAGACCAGGGCCGCCTGCTGATGCACAAGACCCGCCAGCCGCATATCCAGCTCCTCATGCAAAATGAGGTCGCCCGCCATCAGCCGCGAGGCCGTGGCGCCGCAGCCGTAGCGTTCCACGGCGGCTTTGGCCGAGTCTTTCAGGCGCGGGTCGTTCGCGAGGTTGAGGTAGTCGTTAGACGAAAAGTTCAAGACCTCGCTGCCGTCAATCGTCAGCTTGCCGCCGGCCCCGGGCAGAGCGGCGAGCTTTCGCCGAAGGCCCTCCTCTTCCAGCCCGGCGATCTCGTCCTCGAATGAATTTCCTGCATACACGGTTGCGTGTCCCTCGCGGGATGAAGAGAACGATCATCGTATACACAGATCGGCAAGTCAAGTTTTGCTCCCCGCGTTGAAGCGCGTACTTCGCCATGGGTATCCTGCTTCCCCCGCAACTGAGGCCCAAGAGAGCAAATGTCTTCCCGATTCGCGCATCCCGAGCCCTTCGAGATCGGCGGCCGCCATTACGACGCGGTGGCGATCATCGATGCGCTGACCCCGTATCTCACGACGGAGCGCCGCGAGAGAATTCGGCGGGTCGTCGCGCACCGGACGTATTCGGTCGTGCCCGTACTCGAGGGGCTGTATGACCGGGGGAACATCAGCGCCGTGCTCCGCAGCGCCGAGGCCTTGGGGTATCAGGCCGTGCACATCGTCGAGCTTTCAGAGAAATTCAAAAAGGCGGCACGGGTGACCCAGGGGGCCGAAAAATGGCTGGACATCCGTTCGTGGCAGACCACAGCCGCTTGCGTTGCGCATCTCCGCGACTCGGGCTACCGAATCCTCGCGGCGCATGTTGAAGACGCCGTGCCCATCGAAGAAATATCCTTTGACGAGCCGGCGGCCTTGGTCTTCGGCAACGAACGCGACGGCCTGACACCTGAGCTATTGGATGCAGCGGACCAGCGCGTCGTGGTCCCCATGACGGGCTTCACGCGCAGCTACAACATCTCCGTGGCGGCAGCGTTGGCGCTCTACCACATCCGCCGGGACCGCTGCGAGCGCCTCGGCGACCATGGCGACCTCAGCGAAGCCGAGCAGCGCTGTTTGACGGCCTCGTATTACCTACGCTGCGTCGACTACGCCGAGAACCTTCTCAAGGAGGCCCTCCAAAAGGGGTAGGCGCGTGCGCAGGCTAGGACGTGAAGCCGATACTCTTCTTCGTCGGAAGGGTCTCGTCGAGGATCTTGTCTGCCCGCTCTTTCCGGTAATCGGCGATTTTCTGCATCAGCTCGGGCCGTGACGTCCCCAATATGGCCACGGCCATCAGCGCGGCGTTCGTTGCGCCTGCCTTGCCGATGGCCAAGGTGCCCACGGGAATGCCGCTCGGCATCTGCACGGTGGACAGCAGCGAGTCCAGGCCGTTCAACGCGCTCTGGATGGGCACGCCGAGCACCGGCTTCAGCGTTTTCGACGCGATGACGCCGGCCAGGTGCGCCGCGCCGCCCGCGCCCCCAATAAAGACCTGGCACCCGCGCTCCTCGGCATCCCTGACATACGCCTCAAGCTCGTCGGGCGTCCTATGGGCCGACAGCACCCGGCACTCATGCGGAATTTCGAAGTCCGCGAGCAGATCCGAAGAGGCGCTCATCGTGTCCCAATCCGATTTGCTGCCCATGATTACAGCCACCAAAACTTCACCCGGCTCGCTCATAAAAAGCCGATCCTTTCGCCAAAATCCGTCCGCAAACCATGACGGTAGCAGGCATTGCGGAACCAGTCAAACACACGAATGCATGCATACTTTCCCGCTAAGCGTTCACGGGCTTCTCGCCCTCAGAATACGCGGAAAGCTAAGCAAGAAAGGTCGACCCGAAGTCCCCCTTTGAAGGTGGATCAAGGGGGATGTTACCCGGGCAAGCCCGACCGAGCGCGGGAAAAGCTAGCGCCATTCGTGTCTGTCCCTCTTCTTGCGTCCTGCCGCGATAAGCCCCGTATTTGCGACCCTCCATGGACCTGAACGCTTACCTTTCCCGTTCATGTACTTGAACCCAAGAAGAGCGTCCACTAGGATGGGCGCTCTGTCCCGGATCTTCACCACGAAATACGTCCGCGCAGAAAAAACACTTGGAGCATCGCATGAAAATTTGCATGGCAGGGGCGAAAGGGCGCATGGGCAAGCGTATCCTCGAACTCGCCGCGGCGGCAGAGGACACAGAAATCGGCGCGGCCTTCGATCTGCCCGAATGCGCCGGGGAAGAATTGATCGCCGGCGCAGAAAGCGGCAGCCCCGAGAGCGTCACGTTAGCGCCTGACGCGGCCACGGCCATCGCCCAGGCCGACGTCCTTATCGATTTTACCGTGGCCGGAGTCTGTCTTGACCATGTGCGCGCGGCGACGGAGGCCGGAAAACCGTCGGTACTCGGGACGACGGGCCTTTCCGACGCTCAGAAAGCGGATTTAGCGCGGCTCGCGGAGAATGTCCCCATCGTATTTGCGCCGAACATGAGCGTTGGCGTGAATTTGCTCTTCAAACTTACAAAAGAGGCCGCGTCGGTGCTCGGGCTCGATTACAACGTCGAAATTACAGAAGTCCATCACAATCAAAAGGTCGACAGCCCGAGCGGCACGGCGGTTCACCTGGCCGAACTCGCGGCGGAAACGCTCGGCCTAAACTACGAAGAAAACACGGTGCACGGGCGCGAGGGCATGGTCGGGAAACGCCCGCAGCGGCAGATAGGGATGCACGCGCTGAGAGGGGGCGACGTGGCGGGCGACCACACCGTGGCCTTCATCGGACAGGGCGAGCGGGTCGAGCTCACGCATCGCGCGCACAATCGCGACAATTTCGCGCGCGGGGCGCTCATCGCGGCGAAGTTTGCCACGCAAGCCGCGCCGGGCCTCTACGACATGCAAGACGTCCTCGGCCTGAAATAGGGCTGATATGGATGGCCGAGGCTCCGTGGGTGCCACCGCCAAACTTGTTTGGGGGTGTAGTCGTAGCCAAATCATGCACCCCCAAGCTCCGCTTGGCGGTGGCACCCTTTTCGTCGAGTCTGCTATGGATGGCCGGAAGCCATCCATCACGTCTAGCGGACGCGAATAGCGAGCGATAAGGGACG
>JASJYE010000146.1 GCA_030123645.1 Candidatus Hydrogenedentota bacterium
TAATATGGAAAAGACCTCCTCGATGGACATAGCCGATCGTGAGCCGGCCTTGGTGAACAGGGTGCTCACCAAGGCCGCGGTTCAATCGCAGACCGTTGAGGGATTTCTCGAAGCCGCAGGTATGACGCTTTTGTCGTCTTCGCTGCGCGTGGAGCGAATATTTTTGAGCCTGCAAACCCTTCACCCTGCTTTTCGGGCGCGGACCTATTTGTGGAAACCAGAAGCGCGAAATGTCAGCGTGATTGAATGGCCACATGGTCTCAGAAACCGACCCGGATATTACCATTCACCGGATTATCACGTTCATACCACGGGCACCGAACTCCGAGTGCCAAACCTGCAGAAAATGGACCAACACCCCTGCGATCTCTATGGAAAGCTGAAGGCGGAAGGCTATACCGATTATCTGATGGCGCCGCTCGCCTTCAGCGACGGCACGGTAAATACCCTCTCCATATCGACAAAGGCTCCGGATGGGTTCTCTTCGGAGACGCTCGATCGTTTTCAAGCACTCACAGACATCTTCGTCGTTATCATTGAGCGATACGCCGCGCTTGAGACGAGAAACGTGGCGCTCGACACGTACCTCGGCCGCAGCGCTGCCGCTCAAATCCTGAGCGGAAACATCCGCTCGGGACTCGGAGAGACGACAGATGCGGCTATACTTTTCGCGGATCTCCATGATTTCACGGGCCATTCGGCGAGGCTAGATGCAACGGATACAGTCCGCCTGTTAAACGCCTATTTTGACTGCCTTGTTGGCCCAATCGAGGAGCACGGCGGTTACGTCTTAAAATTCATCGGTGATGCCGTCCTCGCATTTTTCCCCATTCTATCCGATACCACGGGGCCCAAGCCAATCGATGCAATTCTGGCGATAAGGAATCGCCTTGGGGAGCTGAACCGAGCCCGTTCCATATCGGGCGAACCGGCGCTCAAGCACGCCCTGTGCGCACATTTCGGTCGAGTCTTGTACGGCAATATCGGGTCGAGCGAGCGGCTCGATTTTACGATCATCGGCGAGCCTGTAAACATTGCGGCGCGGGGTGTAAGCACGGCGAAGTTGCTCGGAACAGATTACGTTTTCACACGATCCTTCATACAACGGTTCACGAGCGGCATGTTTGTGCCGATTGGCCGCCATGCCTTCAAGGGGATAGCAGAACCACAGGAATTGTTCACGCTTCCGACTGAAGCGTCCGGAGAAGCTGATACTGCGTCCAGGACGAAATCCAGGCGGTTGATGCAAGGTGATTAGATGCGAATCGGCACCAGAAGAACGGTTTTTGTCATCGATGTTATGAATTGAGACCCTGGCCCGAAATTACTCCGCGCAGTGTACCAAGGCAGTTTGAACACCCTTGAACATCCAAACGAACCGCGTCCTCCCTCCTCAGCGCGTGCGAGTGGAGGCGATGAGCTGATGAGCCTTGGACCGTGGATCCGGCGCGGGAATCAATTTCAAGTATGTCTGCAACGATGCGAGGGCGGCGATTGGCTCGCCAAGCCATAATTGTGTGACGCCTCGCAGGTACAGGGGAAGCGGTCTTGTAAGACGGATATAAATGGCTTGCCGAAGCTCCTCCCAACTGTCGGCGGAAACGCCTGGCGGTGCGGTGCGGCTCCAGGCGAGAAGCAAATCGACCACGTCTCGGCAACCATCGCTTTCGAGACAACGGCGAAGGCCGTCCAGCTGAGCCTCGAAATCGCTACGTGATGACAATGCGCGGTCCGTTTCTCCCCGATCCGTGTTCAAAACGGCCTTTACGAAGGGCGCCATGATTCCGGCTACAGAATCGGTTCTGGCGGAAACCGTATCCAAGACCGAAAGAGCTTGCTGAGCCCGATCAGTCCCGGCAAGCGCCAGCGCAAACATAATGCTGTCATCTTCCATTCGTTCGGCTGCGGAGGTTTGTTCAAAAAGACGAGCGGCCTCGGCGGGCCGACCGAGTTTGAAGGCGAGTCTGGCGCGCCGGAGCCGGAACGAGGGAGAGTTGTACGCGCGCCAAAATGCTTCCGCTTCAGCCCATTTTCCCTCTGCCTCGGCCGCGTCTCCCGATAGCAGGTCGGCGTCCGCCCGGTGCCCGCGAGTCCGAAACGAGTCGGCGAACGCGCGCACCAACGCGGTTCGTCCGTTGGCGAGGTGACGAGCCGCCACGGCCTTCAGCCGGTCCAGTGCGGCGGCGCCCGGTAGCCACGCTTCAGCCAGGCGTTCCGGAACGCTCGACAGGATTGCCGCTTGTTCGACGATCGAACGGTTAGCGCCCGTCGTGTCGGTCAAGAGGTACCAGGGGCTTCCGAACTCCAACAGCCCATTATCGTCAGTGTTCACCGGACCCTCGCCCAGTACCGCTTTCAGCCCTTGTTCGTCGGCTAGCCAGCGAGCCAACAGGTCCGCGGGATCAAGCATACCGATCCGCTCCAAAGTGGCGCGGGGCGCGCCTTCAAAGAGTTGCCCCAAGGCAGCCGTCGACACCGACAGCGGCTCCATGCCAGCGACCGCCACCAGATCTCCCTCGGCGACCTGAAACAGGGATATGCTGGGAAACACGGCCATCAACGTTCGCAGAAGAGTCTGAAACTGAGATATGCTCAGGCCATAGAGAGGAACCCATTGGACGAGCACTCCACGCGGCGCCAATCGACTTCGGACCAGATCGAAGAACTCACGCGTGAAAAGCCGAGCGGACATGGAAAGCCATGGGTTCGAGGGCTCCGAGACGATCACGTCGAAACGTTGGTCTGTGAATTGCAGATAACGGCGGCCATCCTCAACTGTGATATTGACCCGGAAATCTTCGAGCGGCGCTCCGCTTATCTCGTCAAAGGCACGTGATGCTTCTATGACCGCCGGCTCGATTTCCACCACGTCGATCCGTTCGAGGGGGTATTCCGCAAGGGCGCCGACGGTGACGCCGCTGGCAAGACCAATGACAAGCGCGGTTCGCGCATCCGGGCGAAATAGGAACGGGAGGTGGCCCGAAAGCACCTGTGTGGCCATGTCAGCGCCGGTAGAGGCGTCGACTTTCCCGTCGATGGTTAACACCCGGTGCGGCGACCCGCCAAGCGTGGGGCGATCGAAGACACCGACCACGGCTTCCGATCCCTCGCGGTAGTACAGCGTCCGATATGCGGAGAATGCGCGATCCAGGCGCTCTGGGCTGCCGAGCAATGCCAAGTAGACCGGTGCTTGGCGAAACACGCCACTGCTCATCACCGACACATCCCACGACGGCAGGACCGGAACGGCAATCAGTCCGCCGAGGACACACAGTGGTACGAGATAGCGGAGATTTGTTTCACGCTCGCGGCTTATTACCCAAAGCAGAAGTGCCGCCGCGAGATTCACCAGCGCCAGGACGGCGACGCCTCTTTGGAGACCGAGCAGGGGTATCACTACGAAAGCCGTCAGCAGAATACCGCCCACGTTCCCCGCTGTGGTCAGAGCGAGCGCCAAACCGACTTCCCGGCCCCAACCGGACCTGCCCCGAACCATGAGGCGGGCGGCCACCGGAAACGAGGCGCCGATGAAGATTGTCGGTGGCAGAATGACTACGGCCGCGACTGAGGCGTTGATGATAGCGATGCTCCAAGGCGCGGTCCCCAACCAAGCGAAACCGAAAAGTGCGGCTGACGGCAAGACTCCAAAGAGCGCTATGCCGATTATGGCCGATGTCGCCACGGCCAGTTGCAGGTATTGGAACGTCTTGGCGGGCTGCCGGTCCCGGCCGAGGCGGTGTCCGATCAAGAGAGCGCCGATGGCCAGACCCAACAGGTAAAGTCCGAGCATCACGGCAAACGCGTTGCTGGACGAGCCCACCACAAGGACCAGGATACGAGTCCACAAGACCTGGTAACCGAGGGCCGCAATACCACCCAGACACAGAGCGGCCATGACGGCCGCTCTCGACAGCCGTGTTCCGCCGCTTGTTCCCATAGACTCATCGCGTCCATTAGCCGGGAGTGATGATGGCGACCGGCGTAGAGCTAAAATACCTGCCACGCTCGCCGCGGCCAGGCCGATGGCGGCGGCGCCCTGTTCGGAAGCCAGGAGACCGAATGTGGGTAACGCGCCAAAACCGACACCCAAGGCCGCGATGGCGCCGCCCAGGGTATTCAGACCATAGAGCCACGCAATGTAGCGGGGATGGATCGCCCCATGTCCTTGTAATGCAGCGGCCAGGGCGGGCAGCGCAATTCCCATGAAGAACGATGGTATCGACAAGAGAGCGATGAGAAACGCACTCGATAGCGCGATCTCGGGAAAAAGACCGGCGGCTGGATCAAAGGTTTGGGCAAAGACGAAGCCGATGATGGCGAGCGTGCCTTCCGCTATGGCAAAGAGCCACAATGGCCGTACATCCCGCATCAACCAGCGGCTGGAGCACCAGGCGCCGGTTGCAATGCCGGCCATGAACGCGGCGAGCACCAACGTGCTCGCCCTGGTCGTGGAGCCTAGGAGATTGAGCAGCTCACGGGTCCAAAGGACCTCATAAGCCAAGGTCACTCCGCCCGAGACGAATCCAAGCGTGAGGATGATCGGCACTATTCGCACATCTCATCCTCCGCGCGACACCGTCTCAGGCGACGTTTTCGGCCCGTGTCGAGATTCTACCTCGACTTTTAGAAGAAACGGTCTCGCTCGCAGATTACTTTGCAACTTTCGCAACGATATCCGCGAATACCTGATCGAGTTCGTTACTCAGGTCGTCGAGCCCCGAATAGGAAGCAAACACGGCCGAGGGCTTGTGATACTCCAGCACCACATCACTGCCGTCCTCGCGAACCATTATACGCAAGGGAGCCTCTTTCAGCGCGGCTGGATTGGCTTGATAAATCACCTTTCCGTAGCGGGGATGGAAAATCTCGAAGCTGATCATTTTCTCGGTCTTCAAACCGACCATTGCGAGCATCTGTTGGAAGGGCACCTCCTTGACGATGACCAATTTTTTCCCCGTGATCGCTCGCTTGAGATTGGTCACCACTTTGTCGAATGGACCCGACACGGTCTGCGTGATCGTATCCTCGGCGGCCAGGCCCCTTTCAATGGGCAGTAAAATTAATCCCGCGACAAGCATCATCATTAACGCGGTGTTCGTTAAAATGACTCGATGAGATAGGCGCATGAGTTCTCTCCTCTATCGGTTGTTGATGCAATTGGACTTTCGTTCGAAACGGTTTTCTCGACCTTTGCCTGGCGGGCGTGAGAAAGTTCTAGGTTCCATGGCGATCTTTCGGGTCAGATGATGAAATGGCTTGTCCGGCAGTATCTGTATCAGCGTCTTGAACCGTTTCTATTTTCAGTTCTTCAAACGTCGAGACCGCTGGAGGCCAAGCATCTTCACTGATTGGTTCCAGCGCCATTTCAGCTTCGGCGACGGCCGGTTGCCCCAAATAGACCCGCTTCAGAAGGTTGACGAAGTCGTCCATCAGAGAATAGGCGACCGGGATGACGATCAGCGTCATCAGCGTCGAGGTTACGAGTCCACCGGTGATGCCCGTGGCGATGTTGCGGAACTGCTCGGTCGCCGGCGGTGGCGCGATTGCAATCGGGAGCATCGCGGCGCCCGCCGCCAGCGCGGTCATGAGGACCGGACGCAGCCGCAGGGTGCTTGCCGCCACAATCGCCCGATGACGTTCGATTCCCTGTCCACGGAGGTGAAGGATCTTGTCCACGATGAGGATGGAATTAGAGAGAACAATCCCAGCGAGCACGACCATCCCCCACAGTACCGGCGGCGACCAGGCCATATCGCGCAACCACAGGGCGCCGATGCTGCCGAGACCCTGCAACGGTATTGCGAGCATCAGTACAATCGCGATGGCGAACGAACGAAATTGGACGACAAGCAGGAGGTATACGGCGACTAGGGCCACCTTCAGGCCGCCCTGCAATTCGTTGAACGCCTGCAGCATGGTGCCCATGAGGCCGGCGGGGCCGATCGCGTAACCCTTCGGCAGGCTGAGCTGCATCTTTGCCGGCATCATCAGGCTCATGGTGGTTTCCTTGAGCCCAAGCTCCTTGTAGTAGCCGAGTACGCTGGCGGCATAGAGCGTGTCGAAGGTGTGTATCCTGTCGTAGCCGATGTCCTCGCGTATTTTCGCGACCGCCTTTAATGGAACATCCGCGCCGGCGGGCGTCTGAATCTTGAGATCTTCAATATCCGCCAGTGTCGCTCGTTGACTTTCCCGATAGCGGATTAACAGGCGGCTGTGCACATACATCGGCTCCGGATTGAAAAAAGTGCTCGTGAAGCCTCCATTGACCGCGTAGTACACTTGCCCAACGATGTCGGCCACGGTGAGTCCGAGTAACTTCGCCCGCGCCTCGTCCACATCGACCCTGATCTGCGGAACCCCGTAAACCTTGTCCAGGTAGGGGCTATGGAGTCCACGGGACTGTGTGTCGGCCATCTCGCGTACTTGGCGCGCATATGCGTAAACCTGATCGAGGTCCGGACCTTTGATCAGGATCTCCACCGGAGCGCGAGCGGCGGCGACCGGTGTCGGGG
>JASJYE010000147.1 GCA_030123645.1 Candidatus Hydrogenedentota bacterium
TGTACATCGGCGCCATCATTCCACCTTCCGGGCCGCTATCCGGCGGCAACCCCGTCGAGATTCAAGGACTCTTCGTCACCGACGCGATTTACAACCTCACGGTGGCCGACCAGATCTACAGCCTCTTCTTCGATCTAAACCCGGCCCTCTTCGACATCACGCGCCGGCTCGTGTCCCCGCCCCTTCCCGTCATCACCATGGGGAGCATTGACCTCGCCAACAAAACGTACAAGTCGAACAGCATATTCGTCGCCGCGCCCCCTGGTGACATGCCGGGGCTCGTCGACGTCGTCGTCATGAGCGACCTCGGGCGCGAACCCCGCGCCATCAGCGACCCCCTCAAGTACGAATATACCGACGACTTGTCCATCGGCCAGTGGATCAACGCGACCGTCCAGCCCAACCCCGTGGGCAAGCTCCCGCCCGGCCATCTCCTGGTGACCCTCGAGGTCACGGGCACCGCGGCGGCCATCTACGCCGCACAAGTCTTTATCGTGCCCCAGGGCGGCGACCTCTTCACCGACCGTATCGAGCTCGTCAGGGAAAGTATCGGCCCGGGCACCGTCAACATCAACAATACCCTCTGGACCGGCACCAACGCCACCTTCATCGACACGATTATCGGCGCAGGGATCCTCACCGACGGCCACGCCGCCATCTTCATCGAAGAATTCGACGGTACCGGCAACATCGTCGGTGACGACTTCAACGACCCGTCGGACGGGGGCAGAATCGCGGGGGGCGCACAAGATGGACGCCATTTCATCATCGACACCATCCCGCCCCGGATGGTTATAAATAACGTGATTAACGGCGACACGGGTAGGCTTTTCTTTGACCCGGCGCGAGCATTTAACTCCGATACTTTCACTACTGCGGCCATTCTCCGCACCCCCTTGCACCCGTTCGCGCCGGTGTCAGTCGGAGGGTTAATCGATAGCGACCGGATCCCGTCGGATCAAAGCGGCATTCGTCGACGACAGGTCGACGCGAATAACGACGGCATTGAAGACTTCACAGGACTGGCTCTCTTCGATCCCAGCAGAAACCGTGCGCAAATTTTCTATAACACAGGCTCGATCGCCAACAATTTCCCGCCTGCCAACAATTTCCCGCCTGATAACCTCCGCTTCAATCTGATCGTCACCTTCGAGGACGTCGATGTGTACACAACGCTCGGACGCGCGCCCGATCCGGTGACGGATGGAGATGCGTTCAACTCCAATGACACCAGGCGCCAGGTGGCGGGTTTCGCGGTCCCCGTCGATAACCCTGTCCCTCCGATCGCGCCGCCTGTGCCGCCCATCGGCGACAACGTCCTCGTGAAATGGGAACTCCAACCGACGGCCACAGGCACCCCCCGCATCGCGGGCATTCGAACAATATATACCACCAGCCTCCTGGATGCTGTCGACGGGAGCGGCATCTCGACCAATCTCGCCGCCTTCAATACAAGACTGACAGCGACCTGGGATACGCCTGACTCCTCGAGCGGCATTGACTGGACCGGCCAGAACGTGTTGCTCCCGATTATTTTCCGTGCCGTGGATCGCGCGGGCAACTACTTCCCGCAGGGTGACACGACCCTAGAGAAGAGAAAGCTCTGGACCCTGCCGCCAACGACCGCCGGCAGATTTACCTTTAACCAGACTGCGGGCTCGTTGAACCTCTGGTGGCTCGTGAATACCGGCACGGAATTCGTCGAGACCAACATCCCCGCCAGCGAAAACACCCGCAACCCGAACTTCATCTGGCAGAACAGCTCACACCCCGATCCCGAAACCATCCCCGAACCCGACCGGATCTTCAGCTACAAACTTTGGAGCACCGACGGCACCCAGTCACGAGAAGACGCCCGCGGCGGCGTGTACTTTGAACGTGGAGGCTGGAGCACGTGGGGGCCGAAGAATTTCTTAACGACCAATGAATTGCAGCCCGCCATTGAGGCCTCTGAAGGTTCCTGGATGCTCCTCGTCGTCATCGCCGCAGACGAAGCAGGTAACGTCGAGCAATGGCCCGCCGAACTCACGGCGATACCTTCAGGGCCCGACGACGGGACTTTCCAGGTTGACGCGACGGGTGCTGTCGGCAACCAGGGGAATTGGCGCAGGTGGTACGTCGCGCCCGCCGAGCAAGTCGTCGAAACCGAAGTCCGCCCCAACTTCTGGCACGACAGGAACAATCAGCCCACGATCGGGGAGATCGACCTGGGGGTCGAAAACGTCCTTGGCAATATCGAAATCGTACCTTTGTCCGCCAGAGCCGATGAGTCCGTCTCAGTCACGTTTAGAGTTGATGTTCTTGCCGATCCCTCAATTTCAGTAAACACAACCACTGTTCTGCCTTTTGAGCTAGTGAGAGAAGGGCAGGTAATTGGATCCACACTGGTTCCGATAGGCGCTCGAACATTCACTGTGACCTACGTCGGTCTGGGCAACGTCATTACCCGCAAGCCGGTCCACTACGTCTTTCGGGCGACGGGACGGGTGACCGACACGAGCGGCCGGGTCATCGTCGACTCGACGCCGGCCAACTTCAAGTTTGTCGTGGTGGACGACGTGGCCGAGTATATCGAGAACCGCCGCTCCGGAGAGCAGCAGCCCATCAAGGAGTACGATCGGCCTTAGCGGCCGGTTTCAGCCAGGCGCGATAGGCGTCCCCTAGAATCGGCGCCGCCGCCAAACTCGTTTGTGGGCACCGACCCGAAGCGAGCCCTAAGTACACATTTTTGTCAATTGGATGACGCATCAATGTCTTTTTTGACAGGATAACAGGATAGATCGGATACGGACCTCCTGAGCATTTATTTTGTTCATCCTGTTATCCTGTCAGACACAATACGTCATCAAAGTTACGAAATGGACTACTAAGAAAGCGCCGCGCGGCCTCTATGGCGGCGTGAACTCCACCTGTGGGCCGTCCCAAGGGCTTGCGGAAATCCGCGTCAAATGCGTCCCCCCCGCGGTCTTTATGGCCCGCAAATCCAGCGAGAGCCCGCCTGCGCCGTTCTTGGCCGCCCCTCACTCACGCAAAGTTGCGGTATGGCCTCTCTTAGTGTTAAATAGCAATCGAGACGTGTGTGAGCGGACCAGGGCCGTGGGGTGGTGCGGCTGAAATCGCGCTTCGTCACCCTGCAGAACGAGAATTGGGGCAGGAACCGACCGATGCGAAACAGAACTCGGCTCCGTGTGTGCCTGATGCTCCAGGCCCTGGCGGCCACGCTCATCCTTTTTTCGCTTAACGGCTGCGGCTCGGACGAGGAGGAGACTGCCGTGCTCATTATCGAGTCCGAGCCCGAGGACGGCGCCACGGTCCAGATCGGCGGGCGGGTTTACGGTGAGACCCCCACGACAATCCGCGGCCTCCGCGCCGGCCAGTATTACGCCATCCTCAATCAAGACGGCTACAAGAGAAGCACGCGTTCGATAACCCTGCCCGAGACCGGCAAAGTCAGAATCGTCGTGCAGATGCAGCTCATCGTCGGCTATCTCACGCTCGAATCAATCCCTCCTAGGGCGCAAGTATTCCTCGACGGCGTGGAGTATTTAGGCGAGACGCCCCTCGTGGACAAGGCAATCCCCATCGGCAGTTATTCCTACGAGATGCGGCTCGAGAACTACCTGAAACTTGAAAGCCAGGTCGAAATACTCGAAGACCGCCACTACTCCTTTACGCATCTCATCACGCCTATGAAGGGCCAGGTCCAGGTCTTCAGCCGACCCACCAACGCCTCCATATACATTAATGACGTCCTCCAAAAAAAGACCACGCCCACACACTTTCAACTAATCCCGGGCGCCTATACCATCGGCGTCTACAAGAAGGGTTACGTCTTGGCCGAGCAAGTCGTTCAAATGGGTCCGAACGGCGAGGATTCGGTCGACCTTAGGCTCAAGGAAGGGGAAGTGCCTCCGGGAATGGTCCTTATCCCCGCGGGCGAGTTCGTCATCGGCGTAAACGGAGGCGCACCCGACGAAGCCCCCCAGCGCAAAGTCGACCTGGACACGTACTACATCGACAAGTTCGAGGTGACCAACCAGCAGTTTGCGCAGGTCTTCCCCAGCCACGTCTTCGATCCGCGCCTTGCAGATTATCCCATGCAAGGAGTGAGCTGGAGTCAGGCCGTCGAATACGCAACGGCGGTCGGCAAACGTCTGCCGACCGAAATGGAGTGGGAAAAGGCCGCCAGAGGCATTGACGGCCGTGAATATCCCTGGGGAAACAAATTCGACCCCGCCCTCTGCAACGGCGACAAAGGTCTAAACTCCAAGGCGACCAAGGTAGGCCAGCATCGGGCCGGCGCGTCGCTTTACGGCGTCATGGACATGGCGGGCAATGTGTATGAATGGACCTCCGACTGGTACCAGCCCTACGAGGGCAATACCGTCATTAAAACCGAGTATGGCCAAGTTTTCCGCGTGTTGAGAGGAGGATCTTATCTATCGCAGCCCTACGAAGTACGCGCCCCGCGCCGCCATTACGACCGTATGGAAAGGGCAAGAGAAGACTATGGCTTACGGTGCGCGAAGGACGTTGAAGATCTTGGTAGTCGGAGCTGATGCCCGACCGATGCCCGTGACTGAGCAGAATGGAAAAAAAACTTGACCTCAGACGAAGCACCCGGCGGTCGCATGATTGAAAACTGTTGTCAACCTCGGCACGATCTTGACAACACCGTATGCTTATACTACAATACGAATCAATACTTTACGAAAATCCACCGAGCACCCGTTTTCATATTTTTCACAATATTTTCATCCAAGGGCTGCCGCGTGAAACAATGTAACACTGTCCGCGGCCATTAACGTCAGCGGCCTGCTCCGCGGGCCTGAAAGGGCGGTGCACCATGGCAATTATCAAGCGCGGTCGAGTAAAACGTCTTGTCCTCGATATCGGTACCAGCGCCATACGCATCTGCGAGTTGGTTCCTACCAAGGCCGGATTCCAATTGACGCACTACTACCAGCGCGAACTTAACATCGATCCCGCCATGGAAGAGGAAGACAAAGCGGAACGACGCCACGAGGTGCTTCGGGAGCTTCTCAAAGAGGCGAAAATTCGCACCAAGAAGACCATCATCGCAGTTCCCGGCCAGTCCGTCTTCACCAGGAACCGCCCGCTACCCCCCGTCCCTGAGTACAAAGTCACGCAGATCGTGAAGTACGAAATCCAGCAGCAGATCCCATTTTCGCTCGATCAGATCGCGCTCGACTACCAGGTGCTGGCCCGAACCGAGGCAGGCGGCTACGACGTCATGATGGCCGCGATCAAGGTCGACGTGGTCGAGAAGCATCTCGAGATCCTGCGGAAAACCAGGCGAAGGATCGACGTGGTTGACGTTTCGCCCATCGCCGCTTACAACTGGTTGAGGCATACGGGCGAGTTCGGCGAAGATGGGCAGTGCGTCGCTTTGCTCGACATGGGGGCGACCACAACCGATATCGTCATCCAAAAAGACGGCCAGTTTAAGTTCACGCGAAGTCTTCACGTCGGCGGCAACGACATTACCACGGCGATAGCGGCGAACTTCAACATGAGTTTTGAGGACGCTGAACGCCTCAAGCGTGAGAAGGGCTTCGCGCCGACGGGCGATGCTAAGAGAGACGGGCGGGGCGGAGAGGTGATCGGCCACGTGCTCGAGCGCCTTGTTGGAGAGGTGAACCGCTCCTTCGCCTACTTCCGGTCTCAACCGGGAGGCGGTCCCGTCACCCGTGTAATTGTTACCGGGGGCGGCGCCTGCCTGAAGAACATCATTCCCTTCCTGCAGAGCCAATTGCACATCGACGTGCGTATTGCGCAGCCCCTTGCGGGAATCGCGGTGTCGCCAAAGGCCAATGAAGCCAGCGAGCACCCGGAGCAAGCCTGCGTGGTGCTTGGACTCGCGCTGAGATGCTGCCAAAACGTTCCGATTCAGATTAATCTCATCCCACCGCGCGTGCTCGAAGTCGCCCGGCGAAAAGAGCAAGTCTTCTATTGGGTGTTGTCTTTGGTCACGTTCTATTTGATACTTGCTTCCATTATTCCCGTTACCGCCGCCAAGGATGAAGAGGTTCAAGCACAAATCAAGCAGCTCAGGAGCGTCCTCGCACAATATGACGCCGAGTTGATCGACAAGCCCGAAGCGACCTCGGAGTTCGAAGACATCTTTGCAGGCGTGAAGTCCGACATCGAAAGCTACCAGCAGGATGTCACCGATCTCGACAATCTGCGTTTGCATAGAAATTTCTTCCTTCCCTATATCCAGGCCATTAATGACGCCCGTCCTCTGGGCGGCGGCATCGCCTTAAGTTCCATTGAAACCGTCGTTATCGGCGGCGCGGAGAACACGGGCGCCAAAGCGCGGGCAAAAGCCGCCGGTGAAGTCTTCGACGAAGAGGCAAATACACCGCTCGGGCAGGCGCAATTCCCCGGCGGCTTAGGCGGCCCCGGCGGCCCTGGCGGCTTTCGCGGGCCGGGCGGCCCTGGCGGGCCTGGCGGCTTTGGCGGGCCGGGCGGCCCTGG
>JASJYE010000148.1 GCA_030123645.1 Candidatus Hydrogenedentota bacterium
CGCACTTCATCGAAGTCGTCATGGACAACCGCGACGGCGGCGCCTACCTCGCCGTCGCCTCCATCCTGCACGCCTTCGACATCGACCTGGACGAAAGCCAGACCGACATCTCACTCAGTTCACTCAAATTCGTCACCAAAGCGCGCATGTATGTCGACCTCACGCCAAGCGATCTCCTTCTGTGTCGCCTGGCCATCGAGATCCGGCCTGACGCCGTGAACCGGCTCGGCGTAATCAATCTCAAAGTCGGCATCGACGAACTCATGACCGAATGGGGCGAGACCCTTTCAAACGAGCACGGGCTCACGCTCGAGGGGAAAAGCGAGTGGAACGACAACGTGATACTCTTCAATTACAGGCTGAAAGGCGCCGGCAAGGCCCTTCAACTCGCCCTAAACGGCGATCTCTTTTGAGAACTACATGGTCTTCCGGCCTTCGAGCGCATGCGCAAGCGTCACGTCGTCCGAAAACTCCAGCCCCCCGCCCATCGGCACCCCATGGGCGATCCGCGTCACCTTGACACCGTCCGCGCCGATCTGACGAAGCAGATACATCGCCGTAGCTTCACCCTCCGCCGTCGTGTTCGTCGCCGCGATCACTTCAGTCACCGATGCGTCCTCCAAACGACGAAACAACCGGTCCAATTCGAGTTCCTCCGGGCCAATCCCTTCAAGCGGATTCAGCGCGCCATGGAGGACATGGTACACGCCCCGGAATGTGCCCCCTTTTTCGATCGCCATCGCCCCCGAGGGCTGTTCGACGACACAAATGACGCTGTGGTCACGGCGCTCATCGCTGCAAACTGCGCACGGGTCGCTCTCAGTGAGGTCTCTGCAGACGGAGCACTTCGCGATGCGCGCCCGCGCCTCTCGCACGGCCTCACTCAAGAGCACCGCGTCCTCATTCGGCGCGCTCAGCAAGTGCAGGGCAAAGCGCTCCGCCGTTCGCTTGCCCACGCCTGGAAGCCGCCGAAACGCCTCGACGAGCCGCTCCACCGCGGGTGAATCAAGTAGCATGCTTGGCTTCCGTCACCTCCGCCAAGAGCTGCTCGCGGACCTGTGCCCATTCCTGAAGTATTTCCTGGCGAGTTATGATGTCGAGGCGCTCAGGGAACAAAATTCCGTCGAGATGGTCGCATTCATGCTGGATAATGCGCGCGAGAAAGTCGAGCGCCTCCATCTCGAATTCCTCTCCCAAAGCATCCTTCGCGCGGACCTTAAGACGCGTCGCCCGCGGGACCTGCGCATAGACCCGCGGCATGCTCAGGCAGCCCTCTTCCGCCTCTTCGCCCCCCTCCTGCTCGAGGATTTCGGGGTTGATGAAACACCTCGGCTCCCCCTCGGGTTCCTGGAGCACAAACACACGCTTGGACACACCCACCTGCGGCGCCGCAAGACCAACGCCTTCGTAGGCGCGCATCGTGTCGAACAAATCCTCGACCAGCCGTTCAAGCTTCGCGCCAAAGCTCGCCACCGGCTTCGCCTTCACCGCTAAAGGCTCATCCGGATAATATAGGATTCTCTTAACCGCCATCGTGCGTGCTCCTCGATACATTGATCGTAGCACAGCACGGCTGCAGACTCAAAGACTCCCGGCCACCAAGGCGGAACCTATTCGCGTATTATCTTATCGAGCCGGTTAACGATTTGGCGTGTCGACTCAGATCGCTCTATCTCATTGGAAATCTTCTGGCAAGCGTACAGAACCGTCGTGTGGTCCTTCCCGCCGAAGGCCTCGCCGATCTCGTTCAAGGTCATACTCGGCACCAGCTTCTTGCACAGATGCATCGCGATCTGACGCGGATATGCCACTTGCCGTTGCCGGCTGCGTCCGCGCAAATCGGAAATTCGCAAATCAAACTGCTCAGCCACTGCGCGCTGCACGCCCTCGAATGTAATCGGCTTAAGCTTCGCGCTACCCACCAGGTCGCGCAACACCTGCTCCACAAGGGGGGCATCGATCGTCTGCTTCGTCAACCGGCCGTAGGCCAACACCGTCACTAGCGCCCCTTCCAACTCCCGGATATTGTTCGTCACGCAGGTCGCGATATACCGGATCACTTCAGGATCCAGCGCGATATTCTCCTCCGCCGCCTTATTCTGGAGAATTGCCATCCGGGTCTCAAAATCAGGCGGCTGAATGTCCGTCACAAGCCCCCACTCGAAGCGCGAAACGAGACGGTCCTCCAGATCCTGAATCTCCTTCGGCCCCCGGTCGCTCGACAACACAATCTGCTTGTGCATGTCGAAAAGCTCATTGAAGGTGTGGAAGAACTCCTCCTGCGTCGCCTCTTTACCCGCAATGAAATGGATGTCGTCGATCAGCAACACATCCACCTTGCGGTACTTCGCCCTAAATTTCTGTGTCGCCTTCTTTGCAATGCTTTCGATCAGCTGGTTCGTAAACAACTCCGAAGTGATGAAAGCAACGTTCAGGTCACCGTCCCGCTCCATGAGCTCCTGCCCAATAGCCTGCATCAAGTGCGTCTTGCCGAGGCCCGTGTGCCCGTAGATAAACAGCGGGTTATACGCCCGGGCAGGCGACTCGACGACCGCCTTGGCCGCCGCATGCGCAAATCGGTTCCCCGCTCCGATAACGAAGCGATCGAAGGAATACCGGCGGTTAAACCCGTGACGCTTCAACTTGAATCGGAGAGCCCTACGTTTCGACTCCAGCGCCGTATCCCGAATGCGTTCCGGAGAGGCCGGCGGAAGCGGCGGAACCGAATCCGGCGCACCGGCCAGTTCGCTCGCCGGGACGAATTGGACCTCCTTAAATTCCGGAATTACTTCGCGAAGCGACGCGCTGATCGCTTCCAAGTAATGGTCGCGCAGCCAATTTGCAAAAAACTGGCTCGGCACCTCCACCACAAGGCTACCGTTCTCGAACGATTCGAATCGCGTCTTTGAGAACCAGTTGTCATAACTGTGATCGTCCAAAACCTTCTTAAGTTGCCCCCGGGCGAGCACCCACGGGTCCATATTTTCCGATGTCATGGCATCTCCGGTCCGTTGAAAATCAGCCACTGGAACAATCCAGCCGACGCGGCCCCTCCCGCAATCCTGCATCGTTCCGAGTTTGATCTCTTATCGATGAGTTCCAAAAAATAAATGCAAAAGTAGAAATCAAAAAAACGCTTTATCGCCTAACGTTTGCAGCCCGGATAGTCCCGTCCCCTCACCTCCTTTCGGTTTAGTCTTATGTGCGCAACCAAGGTCGCGGGAGATACGCAGGCGCATACGTCAACGGCCCACATGAGACCACACCCACCGGTCACCACCACCTCTTTCTACCTAAGCACCCAAACGAGTGCATCAGCGCGCGTCATGCCACGCCCGACCCGCCAGTTGTCCGGCACTCCCTTTTCACCTGCTCCCAAATCTCATCCAACTCTTCAAGCGAGCAATCCTGAATTGCGCGTCCCTGCTCTTCCAATCTCGCCTTCACGCACTGAATCCTCGCTTCGAAACGCCGCCCCGCGGCCTCTAGCTCTTCAGAGGGACAAGCCTCGAGAAACCGAGAAAGGTTCACCACAGAGAACATCAAATCGCCCAATTCGCAGCGAACCTGCGCAGCATCCCCGGCCTCGACCGCCTCGGCAAGCTCGACGATCTCCTCATCTAACTTCTCGAAAACGCCCGAAATATGGGGCCAATCGAAGCCCACGCGCGCTGCTTGCTCTTGAAGCGCACGGGTTTTCGCAAGCAAATCATCGGCCATCGAGTCATGTCAGGCGCCCACCGCCATCCCCGAGCGCCCCAATCTCCCGCTGCTCGAAAAGATGACCTCCGGACACACCTCTCCTCGCATGCAATTTCGCAATACCACTAGAAAGAGTTTCGAGGAAGCGCGATCTTTTCCTGCCCTTCGCGCCATGAACCGCTCAAGTTGATACCTTGAAGTTCATCTCGAAACGATTGGCCGAGTATAACACCGAGTGCGCCGTTGCGCAAGCATAAAATGCAACCGCCGGACGGCTAGGATAAGGGATTTTCCTTAAACGAGTTGTGACGTTTTGGAATTAGTATTCGCGATCGTTTATTCTTCTATCAACGAGAAATGCCGGGCAAGAAACGACGAAACTCGGGCGCGGCGCGCCCGCCGGGGACCATGTTGAATCGATCGCCCCGCCACTATTCCTAATTTCGTATCATACTATGAAACCAACTTTAGCTTTAACCATGGGCGATGTAAACGGCATCGGCCCCGAGATCATTGCAAAGGCACTCGCCGATCCGAGTGTAATGCAAATCTGTTCACCGGTCGTGTTCGGCAGCGCGAAGATCTACGCCGCCGCGAGAGCAAAGGTACACGGCGCGCCAGAACCCTTCATCGTGAGCACGCTGGAGGATCTGAAGTCCGCCCCGCCGCAATCCCTTCCCTTCCTCGAGTGTCACGTCGATGAGCCGGATTACCGTCCAGGCAAACTCAGCGCGCACGCGGGCCGGTGCGCGATGCAATGGCTTGAAGAAGCCGTCCGTAGCGCGATGGATGGAAGCATCGATGGGATCGTCACCTGTCCTATCAACAAAGAAGGAATTCACGCGGCCGGTTACGAAGTTCACGGACACACCGACTTCATTGCAAATATGACAGGCGCGAGTTCCTATCGCATGTGCCTGTTTACGAGCACTCTTCGAATCATCCACCTATCGGATCATCTGCCGCTGAAGGACGCATTGAGCCTAGTGCGCCAAGACCGCATCGCTGAAACAATCCATATGGCTCACGATCTTCTCGTCCGTCTGAAAACCCCCCGCAAGCGCATCGCCGTCGCCGGACTCAACCCGCACGCGGGCGAAGCCGGTGCATTCGGAGACGAAGAGCGGACTGAGATTTCTCCCGCCGTGGCTTACTGCAAAGGCCAACACATCGATTGTGAGGGGCCCATCTCACCGGATACCGTGTACAGGCAGGCGCTGGACGGCGAATTCGACGCCGTGATTGCCATGTACCACGACCAAGGCCATATTCCCCTAAAACTGGTCGCCATGGACGAAGGCGTCAATGTGACTCTCGGCATTCCCATCGTCCGCACCTCAGTGGATCACGGCACCGCCTACGACATTGCAGGGCGAAACATGGCCCGGGAGAACAGTCTGCACGCCGCCCTACTACTCGCCGCGCAACTGGTTAGCTTGCGGCCCGGAGTCGCGCCATGACCCGCGCGCCCCTTCTCGCACTGCTAGGCCTCGCATGTTTCAGCGCCCACGCCGACACTTTCCTTCGCCACCCCAAGACCTTTCGCGTGGGACCCAACCCCTCCTCCATCGCCACCGCAGATCTGAATGGAGACGGTCTCCCCGATATTGTGACCTCCAACCGCGGCCGCCTTACGGACATTCGCGACGAGAGACCCGCAAACGATACCATATCCTACTTGCTCGCTGAAGGGCCTCTGCAGTATCGTTCTCAGCCACCCCTTCGAAGCGGCTTCGGCCCCCACGGGATCGTGATCGAGAATATAGACGCCCTCAAAGCCCCCGACATCATCGTTGTGAATTTTCATGCCGCGCGAGACCGCGACCTGACACTCCTGCGCAACATCGGCGAGAATCTCTTCGAACCGCGCCACTTCTCAATACCGGACGACAAGCTCGATTACGCACGAACGCGCGACAGCGCCAATCAACCCATATTCTCAAAGCCCGGCCTGACTTCGCTTATCATCGAGGACATTGACCACGACGGCTACCGGGACGCCATCGCGACAGGCTGGAGCGCCGATGTGCTGGTTTTTTTCCCCGGCGAATCCAAGGCTTACTTCGGCGATCCGATCATCACCGAACTGCACGGGGGCCCCCGCGACGCCGTCCTGACCGATTTCGATAACGATGGCAACTTCGATCTCGCCGTGACGCTCTACAGCACTAACGAAATCGCTCTCCTCCGCGGCGACGGCACCGGAGCATTCACACTAAGCGAGCGTTTCGAATCACGCGGAAAACTGCCGCATAAAATCCGCTGGGTCGACATGAACAACGACGCCAAGAAAGACCTCATCGTGTCGCACACCTACAGTCACGATTCCATCGTCATTTTCTACGGAACAGGCAGCTTCTCCTTTCCCCTCTCCCAGGAAATCCAAATCGGCAGCGACCGCGACAAGCTGCAATACGATATTCGCGACATCGCGATCGCCGATTTCACCGGAAACGGCCGGGCGGACATTGCCCTGGCGTGTCATGAGGCCTCATCGGTAGTCCTACTCAAGAATGTCTCAAAAGGGACGGAGATGCCCCAGTCCTTCACGCAGGAGGTCTACACCTACAAAGACGGGCGCCCGCACGCACTCTGCGTGGGTGACTTCAATCAAGACGGGAAGCCTGATCTCGGCGTCGCCCTATGGGGTGCGGACGCCGTAGCACTGCTGCTTAACAAGTAGGCAAGCGGGCAGGACCGTGCCTTCAATTGTTTTTGACAGGATTAACCCGCATATTTCACGGAATGAATCGCCCCACCGTGTCATTGCGAGCGAAGCGTGG
>JASJYE010000149.1 GCA_030123645.1 Candidatus Hydrogenedentota bacterium
TATCTCATTACACTCCGTTCAGGCGGCTGCCTCACCTCCCAGCCACCTATCCTAACCCGCAAAAGCGTCCTTGTTCAATAACTCATTGTCTGAAATGCCATCACCAACCCTCTTGGGGGCGGTTTGTTCCACCTTTGCGGCGGGTCATGGAGACCCACATCGAAACATCCGGGGCCGGATAATGATTCCTGCGGCACCGCACATTTCCCCGGGTGGCGGCGCGATCTAGGGCGTTTTAGAGAGCACTTAAAGTTTATATAGATCCGTTTGCTGCTACAGCGCCGTCGGCCAGTGGAGGGTGGCAATACGAGACCGGAACCACCGGTCTGGTATAACAACGCGCAAGACGAATCCTCTAAACTCCAAGCACTATCGTGGGCGGCTAAAGTTCCTGGAGCGGATGCCGATAATTTTGTTGCATGGCTTTGACGCCGACAGGGGTCAAGGAAAGCAAGAAAGTTGTATCGGCCGAACGGCGCTCTGGAACGTCCGGTTTCGTATTGGACGGCGCGGGACGGCCATGAAAACCGGCCGCCAGGCCGGTCTTCAAAATTGGATGGGCGTTGGGGTGTTCATCCCACACCACGCGGCCAACGGCACATCCAAAGTTCTTCCTCCATGAGTGCGCCATAACTTCCCTAAAGTTGTGGCGTGCTTACTTTTTTGGGTCGCAGAAGCCATTCGCGCGACTCCAACGCTTTCACTTCCACACCTAAGAAATCTTTCGTTTTTCGGGGCCCATGTGCTAGGCTGCGCGCCGTGACAAGTCATCAAGTTGGATGTGTTCGTTTAGGGGGAGGCTGGACGTGCAAGCCGCAAAGATGGGCGCAAGTATCGTACGCTGTGAAACGGGTTTTGGTGGCTCTCGCCTTCGTGGCGCTTATGTTTGCGGCCGCCCCGCGATCTTTGGCCCAGGACCTGCTTCCGGACCTTATCGTCAACCCTGCCCGGCTGATGGACCATGAATTTGTGAATGACATTGTGCCCGGACGCATCCACATCCTCCTCAGCAACTCGACTCCGAACATCGGGGACGGGGAACTGCGCGTGGTTGCGGGCCCCATCGTCGGGGATGAGCAGACCATCTTTCAGGCAATCAAGCAGGCCGACGGGTCTCCGGCCCGGCTCTTGGAGGCCGGCGTGTTCGTGTTCCATGGCGGACACGGTCACGTTCACGTCAACGACTGGGCCCAATACCGGATCCTTGAGGTACTGCCGGGCGATGGGGTGGGAGCGATACTCTTCGAAGGGGCAAAAACGAGCTTTTGCCTGGTGGATTCGATGACTTACGCAGGATTCCCGGGCACGCCTGAGCCGCGCACCTTTGTCACATGCAGCGATGACGTGCAGGGGATAACGGTGGGCTGGGAGGACATCTATTACTATAATCTTCCCGACCAATGGATCGACATCACGGGGCTGACGCCGGGCGAGTATTGGCTGGAATCGGAGGTGGATCCCGAGGACCATATCCTCGAGACGGATGAGACGAACAATAGAGCGCGGATCAAACTGGTCATTGCCGTCGGAGAGTTGCCGCTGCCGGACGAAATCCCCCTGCATCCGCGGCTGCCGTGGGTCTTGTCATTTATGATACTATTATGCGGCGTGATGAGCCTGTGCGGAGCATCGAAGCGGATGGGGGAACGGACGTAAATGGACAAGGAGGCCCTTGTTGTGGCCGCCCCGGATGGGACAGAGGCGTATCAGGCGGACTTCATCGTCGATGAGGCGACGGACCGCGTCCTGCGGCTGCACCTGGACATGTTTGAGGGGCCGTTGGAAGTGCTGCTCTACCTCATCAAGGCCCAAGAGATCGATATCTTCGATATTCCCATCGCGAAGATTACGGACCAGTATCTAAAGTTTCTGGACGTGATGGACGAGCTGCGGCTCGATATTGCCGGCGATTACCTCATCATGGCGGCAACGCTGATCCAAATCAAATCGAAGATGCTCATCCCGGCGGAAATCGACGAGGACGAGGAGGAATTCGAGGAGGAAGATCCGCGGCTCGAGCTTGTCGAAAAGCTGATCGCTTACCGCAAATACAAAGACGTGGCCGCGCGACTCTCCGAAATCGAGAGCGAGCGCCTGGACTGGTTTACGCGCAACGTGAAACCGGATCTCGGATCGGTCGAGGAGGACGACGAGGAAGAGTACATCGAGGTCAGCCTCTACGATCTCACGCAATCGTTCAAAGGCGTCATCAGGTTTCTGCACGAAGGGCAGGCCCACGAAGTCGAGGGGGAAATCTCGTCGGTCGATGAGAAAATTGAACTGATCCAGGCCCTGCTGGACATGCAAAACAGCGTGGCCTGGACGGACCTGTTCAGAATGTGCAAGAGCCGGCTCGAACTCATCTGCGCCTTCCTCGCGATCCTCGAGATGTGCCGCATGGAGGAAATCAGCTTACACCAGCACGCCGCCTTCGGCGATATCCGATTGTTCAAGAAGGCTGCTGAGTCAAACGCGGCCTGATGTTCTTCTTCTGGCGCAAGGCCAAGCCGCTCGGGCAAGAGGGAGAAGACCTCGCCGCCAAGGCCTTGAAGCACGACGGCTACACCATCCTTGAACGCAACGCCTATCTCGGCCGCTACGAAATTGACATCATCGCGCGCGAAGGGGACACGGTCGCCTTCGTCGAAGTTAAGACACGCCGGCGGGAGGACATCGCCAGCCCCGAGGCGAACATCACGTCCGTGAAACAGTCGCATCTCTTGCGTGCCGCACGGATCTATACGTCCCGGGCGGAGGATTCAGAGGCGTATTACCGCTTCGACGTCGTGTCCATCCTGCTTCCGGAAAAGGGCAGGCCCCGCATCACGATTTTCCGGGACGCTTTCCGGGACGATTAACGAGGGGCCCGGGCGGGTGACATGGAATGAGCCGTGTCAAGAATGAACCGAAGTAATGAAAAGGGAGAAAAGGCGAGGCGATATGGCGATTTTGGACGATCCTCTTGAGCGGGTACGCGAATACTATGGGAAGATCCTGCAGCGTTCCAGCGATTTGAAGACGAGCGTATGCTGTCCGGCGGAGAGCATGCCGCCGCACCTTTACGGGCTCATTGACGACATCGAGCCGGAAGTCCTAGAGCGTTTCTACGGCTGCGGCGCGCCGATTCCCTTTGCGTTGGAAGGCTGTACGGTGCTGGACTTGGGCTGTGGCGCCGGACGCGACGTCTATCTGGCCTCCAGACTGGTCGGTGAAAACGGGCACGTGATCGGCGTCGACATGACCGAAGAGCAGTTGGAGGTGGCGGAGCGGTGTCTGATTTCCCAGATGCGGCGCTACGGCTACGCCCATCCGAACGTGGAATTTCGCCGCGGGTTCATGGAAGACCTCGCGAATGTGGGAATCGAGGACGGATCGGTCGACGTCGTGATTTCGGATTGCGTGATCAATTTGTCGCCGGAGAAGGAACGCGTGTTCGCCGAGATTTTCCGTGTGCTCAAGCCCGGGGGCGAGTTGTACTTCTCGGACGTGTTCGCGGACCGGCGGCTGCCGGCGCACCTCATGACGGATTCCGTGCTCCACGGCGAATGCCTTGCAGGGGCCATGTATGAAGAAGACTTTAGGCGCGTGATGCATCGCTTGGGCTATGCGGACGTGCGTAGCGTTTGCCGCTCTCCAATACGCATCGGGAGCGCCGAGATTGAGCGCCGGATCGGCATGGCGCGGTTTTCATCCATTACGGTCCGCGCGTTTAAGCTTGACACACTGGAAGATCGCTGCGAGGACTACGGGCAGATGGCGACGTACCTGGGTACCATCTGCGGCTATCCGCACCGCATGCGTCTGGATGACCATCATGAGTTTGAGACCGGCAGCGCGATACGTGTGTGTGGAAACACGGCGGCCATGCTCGCGGACACGCGCTTGTCGGCCCATTTTCGCGTACAAGGCGACCGAAGCGCCCATTTCGGCCGCTTCGATTGCGGTCCCGGGCAGGGCCCGCAGGCCGATGACCGGGTGCAAAGCGCCGGGTGTTGCTAGCGAACTGCCTTTTCCGATGTGTTTTCTGGAGCACCTATACAAATGATGTATGCCCTCCTCTTTGTTGTCGTGCTGGCGCTGGCGTATGCGAACGGCGCAAACGACAACATTAAGGCCTTCGCGACGGTCTACGGGTCGGGCGTGCTGTCCTACCGTCGCGCTTTAGCATTCGCCACGGGCTCGCAAGTCGCGGGTTCCGCCATGTCTATTTTAGTGGCGGGCGCGTTGATCGAGGCCTTCGGCGGAAAAGGATTCCTACCGGACGAAGCGATCGCGAGTTACGGATTCCTGATTGCGGTGGCCTTGGGCGCGGTGGTGGCCGTGGGCATTGCGACGCGTCTGGGAATCCCGATCTCGACGACGCACGCGCTGGTCGGGGGCCTTGCAGGGGCCGGATTGGCCTTCGCGCCCGCGGAACTTTCGTGGATGACGCTGGGCGCCGTTTTCGCCCTGCCGCTCGTGCTCAGTCCAGGGCTCGCGATGGTGCTCGTCGCGGCGCTCTACCCTGTCGCGAGGAGAGTGCGGAAGGTTTGGGGCATCGAGGCGACCACTCGCGTCGTCGCGACTCCGAAGATAGCTTTGGCGGTCATGCAAGCGGACGGAACGGCAGCCGCGATTCAGCAGGGCGTTTCGATTGGACTGGAGGATGGCGAGACCGCCCACAGCAGCCGTTCAAGAAATCTATTCGACATGGATGCGCAGCGAGTGGCCGATGTGCTGCATCTGGGCTCCGCGATATCGCTGGGATTCGCGCGCGGTCTGAACGACACGCCGAAAATTCTAGGCGTCCTTCTCGCTGCGCATGTCGTCGGTGGACTGAACACGACGGTCACGCTGGTCCTCGTAGGGGGTGCGATGGCCCTCGGAGGAGTGCTCCATTCACGCCGGCTCGCGCATACGCTGGGCCACAAAATCACCTCGATCAACCATGGGCAGGGCCTCCTCGCGAACAGCGTCTCGAGCTCGCTCGTGATTCTCGCCTCCTTCGCGGGAATGCCCGTCTCGACCACACACGTGTCATCGGGGGCTATTTTCGGGATTGGCGTTTGGACGGGCGACGCGGATTGGACGCTCGTGCGGACGATTCTGCTGGCCTGGGTGGTCACGCTCCCCATCGCGGCGGCCGCGGCCTACGCCATGGGCCAATCAGTCCTATTCTTCGGCTAATCTACAGCGCCCAGAGTGGTGTTGAAGGCGTTCAGGCCCAGCTCAGCGCGAATCTCCTCCGAGCTGCTCTCGAGTCCCGGGTCGAGCTGGACCCCTGTCGCGTCGGCCACGCGCGTAATCGCGTCGAAGTGCGCACATACGACCGCCGCATCGACCAGTGCCTCTTCCCCCAGCGCGGACACCAGCGCGTTTCCAGCGGCTTCGGTCGTCGCAGCGTCCCGGGTATGAATAGCCTCAACGAAGGCCAGGAGCTCTGCGGCCTGGGGGACGGCGCCGTCGTTCCGGGCAGCGCCTTGGGTCACGACAAGGAGGTCGGCGTTTAGGTCTGGAATGCTCGCCCGGAGCATCGTGGCATGCGCCGTCGTTCAGTAAAAGCACTCGTTGAGCGCGGAGATGCGCGCCGCCAACAGTTCCATCTGAGGCCGTGAAATGACATGATGGCCCGCACCGGTGCCCATGAGCGCCTCTGAGGGCAGGTATAGCGTTCTGGACAGGGTGAGAAAGGCAATGACTTCATCGACGACAAGACTGAGCGCCTGGTGTATGCGAGGCACGTAGCGCTCTTCGCCGTCTGGCCACCACACGCGCCGCAGGGCTTCCCCGGCCTCTTTGGGCGAGACCGTGGGCACCCACGAAAAGCGTTTGCGGATACCCGCGGGCAGGTCGCGTGAAGGCTCGCCGGGCTGTGCCGCGGGCAATTCGGGGACCGGCAGGCCCATGCCCCGATGGAAGGTATCGACCGCCACCGAGGTCACGACAACGGCCACAGCTTCGACGTAGGCGGGCTCGCTGAGACCCGATTCGATGGTGCGGTCGTACCAAGAAGGCGTTAGGCGGCCGGAATCGGTGATCACCCGGTGGATGACATCGATCACGGGTTCGGCGAGCCGTCCCAGGTGCTCGTGCCCGCCTTCCTCGCTGAAGGGGGAAAGGGCCCGCTTCGAGCGCTGGCAGAATGTGCAGGAAAGGGCGTTGCGGGCTTCGGCCACGATGTCCAGGCGTTCCTGGCCGGTCCACCATGTGCCGGGCTTGCCTAGGCGCTGCCAGGCCGTGTCCAGGGCTTCCTTGAGATCTTGGCGGATGGGTATGGGGGACTCCGCCTGATTCAGGGTCATTACCTTCCAATCTGGTTTAGAGAGTCTTGAGGTATTCCATAATAGCGGTTTTTTCGTCGTCGCTCAAGTAATCGTCGGGGAAGTGATGCCCCGCGGCGCTGTTGCCGATGCGCTCGGTATTGTAGTACATCCGGCGCTCGCGCGTATTTAGCCCGTCGGGGATCTGATTGAATTCCATCACCAGAATCCCGCCGCGTTCCCA
>JASJYE010000006.1 GCA_030123645.1 Candidatus Hydrogenedentota bacterium
ATCGTCCCCGGTGAGTGTGCAAAATCTTAGCCAATAGCCGAGCTCATGCGCGCGGGCCAGCAGGGCGCAAATCCGGATCCGGCGTCATCAGCGGCTGAAACGGCGTTCAGCGATCCGCTTGTGAGCGCAAGCGCGAACAGCATCGTGACGATCCCGAAACAAGTTTTCTTCATGTCCGCTAACCGGCCAATCAATCGATATTCAGTTTGTCAGTTCTCTTTTCGACCACAGGCTCCGGCGCCTCAACCGGCACCCCATGGTAAATCATGTCGTCAAAGTCATGGTCATCGTCATCGGGCAGGTTTCGCACCAAGCGCTTGACGACCCAGCCCGCGATGGCTGTTAGAACGCCAAGTATTGGAAACGTCCAGCTCCCTTCGACGGAACCATGAAATATTAGGAAGAAAGCCCCTGCCCATAGCGCATATGGCAATAATTTCAAATCGCGTTTCAGCATTCTTATATATATTCGTTTCGGCTCGTCTGGAATCATGACATTCTCCTCGGTCGAACTCTTGGCGTCCTTGGCGCCTTGGCGGTTCAATCCCCGAAGGCTAATTAAACTCCCAGTCGCGCACGTCCACGAAATGCCCCTTCACCGCGGCCGCGACGGCCATGGCCGGACTGACCAGGTGTGTGCGCCCGCCCTTGCCCTGACGGCCCTCGAAATTCCGGTTCGACGTCGAGGCGCAGCGGTCGCCTGGATTCAGCTTGTCATCATTCATCGCGAGGCACATCGAGCAGCCCGCCTCGCGCCACTCGAAACCCGCTTCCCTAAAAATCGCGTCCAGGCTCTCCGCCTCGGCCTGTTCCTTGACCAGATGCGACCCGGGAACAACGAGCGCCTCCTCGACATTCTCATGCACCTTGTAGCCCTTGACGACTTTGGCCGCCTCGCGCAGGTCCTCGATGCGGCCGTTCGTGCATGAGCCGAGGAACATCTTGTTGATCGTCACCTCCTGCATCGGCACGCCTTCATCCAGGCCCATGTACTCGAGCGCCCGCCCGGCCGATTCCCGAACCTGCGCGTCCTCGATATCCGAGAGTAGCGGCGTGCGGCCATTCACGCCGGTGACCATGCCCGGCGACGTTCCCCACGTCACCTGCGGCTCGATCTCCGCGCCGTCCAGCTCCACCAGACGATCGTAACTGCATCCATCATCCGAGGCGAAGCCCTTCCAGTGCTCGATCAGGTCCTCCCACGAAGTGTCCTGCGGAAGGTAAGGCCGTCCCTTCAGATATTCAAAGGTCTTCTCATCGGGTGAAATCAGCCCGGCCCGCGCGCCGCCCTCGATGCTCATGTTGCAGACCGTCATGCGGCCTTCCATGCTCATGCCGCGGATGACCTCGCCCGTGTACTCGATGACGTAGCCCGTGCCTCCCGCAGTCCCGATCTTCCCGATGATCGCGAGAATCACGTCCTTGGCCGTCAGGCCTAAGGCTAACTGGCCGTTGACGCGCACCTCCATCGTCTTCGATTTCTTTTGCAGCAGCGTCTGCGTTGCGAGTACATGCTCTACCTCGCTGGTCCCAATCCCGAAGGCCAGCGCGCCAAAGGCCCCGTGCGTCGACGTGTGCGAATCGCCGCATACGATGGTAATGCTTGGCTGCGTCAGGCCCTGTTCCGGGCCGATGACGTGCACGATACCGTTGCGCCGGTCCTTCATGTCGTAACACTCGATGCCGAACTCCTCGCAGTTCGCCGCGAGCGTCTCGATCTGCTTTCGCGACAGCTCATCCCGAATCGGTCCACCGCGATCTTTCGTCGGGATGTTGTGGTCCATCGTCGCCGTCGTCAGCTTCGGGCGCCGCACCGTGCGCCCCGCCAGACGCAAGCCCTCGAAAGCCTGCGGCGACGTGACCTCATGCACATAGTGCCGGTCGATATAGATCAGTGGGACCTGTCCCGGCTCATCGTGCACCAGGTGCGCGTCCCAAATCTTCTCGTAGATGTTCTTGGCCATCTTTCCCTCGTATCCCAAATTGTCTAACGTTTTTACACCAACTCTTCGTAACGAAAGCAAGCCATGGCATGGTCGTTCACCATGCCGGTGGCCTGCATATGAGCATAACAAATGGTCGAACCCATGAACTTGAAGCCTCTCTTTTTGAGCTCCTTGCTAATCGTGCCGGATAGCTCCGTTTTCGCCGGGATGTCCTCCATGGACTTGAAGCGATTTACAATGGGTTTCCCGTCTACAAAGCGCCAGATATATTCGTCAAAGCTCCCAAACTCCTCCTGAACGTCGAGAAAGGCCCGGGCGTTCGTAACTGCGGACTCCACTTTGAGCCGGTTGCGCACGATACTTGGATTCAGCAGGAGTTTCTCGCATTTCGCTCTTGTGAACCGCGCAACCTTCTCCGGGTCGAAACCCGCGAAAGCCTCTCGGTATCCCTCGCGCTTTCTCAAGATCGTCAGCCAGCTCAGGCCGGCCTGGGCCCCTTCAAGAACGATAAACTCGAACAACAGCCTATCGTCATGGACCGGAACGCCCCATTCCTCATCGTGATACGCGACGTATAGCGGATCGTCACCCGCCCAAGCGCAGCGATGCATTCGTTTCTTCGCCACCGGCCGCCCCTACGAGTTGCGCTTCCGAAGTAGATCGTCCAGCGCTTCACGCAAAAGCGTCGCCTCATTCAAGCCCTCACGTTTCGCCAAGCGGGAAAGCCCTTCCAACTGCCCCTGCGTGTAATGCGTCGTCTTCGTGACCATCTTTTTCTCGCGTGCAAGAGATACCTTGTTCCGGCCGCTGACTTTCGCGCGGTAAAGGGCCTCGCTGCATTTCCGAATCAGGTCCGGCGCCTTCATCCCATCATCCGGGAGCGCCGCAACCCCAACGCTTATCGTAAGTGGAAACCTTACTGAGCCCTTGCCACCCTCGGCAACCTGCTTTCCCTCAAATGCCTTGCGGGCATTTTCCATCCTCAAAAATGCCCGCTCCTTCTCCGTACCGTCAAACAGGATCGTGAAGGCGTCGCCGCCATAGCGATACACCCTGCCGTCCTCACCTGCAAAACCAACGAGCGCCTGCGCAAGGCCGGCTATGGCCTGGTCGCCCGCCGATTTACCAATCGCAGCATTCACCTTGCCGAACTCGTCAATGTCCACCAGTGCAATCGAAACGCTCCGGCCAGAGATCTCTGCACTTTCACTCGCGGCTTCAACGTCCTTCAAAAAGGCATCATATCCGGGCAGGCCCGTGAGCGGATCCCGATCATGCTGGGCCAGTTGCACGTGCATCTATCGCTTTCCTCCAAGCTGAACAAGGACTTCTAATGAATATACATAGATTAAGATATGTATTCAAGAATACATATGCTCATAACTCATTGGAATCTCAATGCGCACTTAATCTCCGCGCAGACCACAGTGTAAGCTACTGAATCGTATATAGTTATGGTGTAAATATGAGACTTCTCCTGAGAACTTCTCGATAATATGGATCCGAAGATATCGGAGTCAGGTTCCTGAGAAATATGTTAACAACGCTTAAAAAACGATGAATATTGTGAAAGACGGCCACATATTGATAGAATAGCTGTGAGAGTTTGCACTCATGCGAGACACGCCACCCTACGACATTGATGCGGTTTGGAACGATCCTTTCGACCGCCCGCCGGAACGCCGGGCCGAGGCGCGATCTGACCTCCGGCTCAAAATCAAGATTGCGGTGGCCGTCACAGATAACGAAAAACCGCTGGTAGGTATCGCACGAGTGAGAAATGTCTCCACACAAGGCGTCTATTGTCTGACGAAGCACCGGCTTAGCGTCGGCCAAGAGGTAAAACTCCAATTTCTTACGCAGGGCTGCCCCACGGAGTCCGGGGTCGCAAAACAGCTCTTCGGCACCGGCCGGGTGGTGCGGATCGATCCCGTCGACAAGCGCCGTTCCAATGTAGCCATCCAGTTCGACAAAGATCTTTCGGAGAACATCGAGTTCGCGATTTTTGCCGATTACCTTAGATCCATCTCCGGTATAAGTAGTCCCTCCTGAATCCTCTGCCCCTTCGCCGTGAAGTTGGATTTTTCCGGCCTCAAAGCTACGTCAGTCTAGCTCTCATGCTTCGACTCTGGTAGAATCGGGCAACCCAAGGCCGCCGGTCCAACGCGACAGAGCGGCGAGGTAGTCGAAGATGCTGGCATTAGCAGTAGCTGGGGCCGTCGTCCTTGGAGCGGACGCTCCGAAGACTTTCGTGCTGTCATCGCCCCTGGACGTGTGGGACGTAGCCATCGCCGATCTGAATGGCGACTCGAAAAAGGACATCTTGGCCTTCTGCGCCGATTCCCGATCCTATCCGCTCAAGAAAAGCCTCGTAGTATATCTGGCAGACGAACAGGGCCACTATCAGGCGGAACCCTTCGCCGAATTGCACCTGGATCCCTCGGTCGGCACGGCATTCATCGCTGAGACGGACGGGAAGGCGCCACAAGAAGTGGTCGTCATGGACCAGTCGGGCGCGTCTGTGTACCGGTTGAGCGGATCGCAATTCAAGCTCCTTGCCAAATCGTATTTTTCCTCCCTCTATCCGACGGGCGCGACGGAACCGATTTTCTTGCCCGATAGTGCAGCGGACCTCGACGGTGACGGAATAGACGAATGGCTGGTCCCCGTGGCTGGCGGCTATGAAATCCGCAATCAAGCGGGCTTGCTCACGGCGGTCCCGGCGCATGTCGAAAGTGAGATCCGCGAGCTGGGCGCACTTGTCATTCAGCATCGCCTTCCAACGATATATACTTATGAGGAGCCCGACGCTTCGGGTAAGGGCCTTGTCTTCTTGAGCGACCGTTTCGCGGACTTCTCCTACGGTCCCGGTTGGACAAATCACTACCGGTACCGAATACCCTTGCACTTGGATGAAAAGTGGGAAGCTTACGCCCGCATGGGCGACATCAACGGGGACGGCTTCCCGGATCTCTTGGTGACACAGACCGAAGGCACGATTAACCTGAAGGTACAGACCCAGGTATACGTCGCGGACAAGCCGTTCACCTACCCGGAGTCCCCCACGGCGCAATTCACGAATAAAGGCTCATTCACGACACCCGCCCTCTTGGACGTGAACCAAGACGGCAAGTCGGACGTCATATTGATGAGCGTTCCACTAGGCTTGCGCAACATCATCAACTACTTCTTCCGAAAGAAGTTGTCGGTGCAGATCGACGTATACCTCTACACGGGCCGGGGATTCAGCGAAGAGCCCTCGTTTCGCACACACATCACCATGGAAGCCCCAGAGGGCCGCGAACGCATGGCGTATACGATGGGTGACTTCACCGGGGACGGTCAACTGGACGCCGCGATGGGCATAGGTGCAGAAAAATTGGCCATCTACGAGGGCGACTCGAAAACCTTCCTCTCCGCGAAGCCATGGAAGACCCTCGCCATTCCCGCTTTCGGTGTGGCCAGGTCGGAAGACCTAGACGGCAGCGGGACCGAAGACATCGTTCTGTTTCATCCCAGCGGGGACCAAAAGAAACGCATCGATGTCATTTTGTTTTAACGTCTTGCGCAGTGGATAGGCCGGCAATTCTTTCCGTGTCTCCATTGTCTCCCGCGACCTGTCATGCTACACTGATCTACAATGCAGTATGCGCGGCGGGCGAGTACCGCTGGGGGATAGTTCTCCGAAGGTGCCGCCGCCCAAAGAACACGCTCAAATCATCGGCCTGGACTAGTAATTGGGGGTTAGATGGCGCCGGACGACCCAAACGATTCTGGGAACGAGGGCCAGGACGTGCCTCCGGATGAAGAGGAGGCAAGGGGTTTCGACACACCTGGTGAGCCCGGGCAAGAAGGCTCCACCGAGGGCGCGGGCAGTGAAACTTCCCCGGCGGGCGACGCCAGAGTGGACCAAAGCGATATCGATACGCTCATCCGCGGCTTAGACGATTTAGCAGGCTCTCAAGCGTCTCAAGAATCCTCCGCGCCTTCAGAGGCCACCATAGAGAAAACCCTGGTGGACGAAGCCCCCACCGAAGAACCAGGTCTCCTCGATCAAAGCGAACTGGAGACGCTGATCGCCGATTTTGAAAATCGTGAAAAGTTCTCGAAGGCACAGGCTTCTACGCCGAAGATAGAAGTCGAGCAACCCTCCGAAGCTGAGGTTTCTGAAGAGCCGGCGCCTGCGGAGGATACCGGCCTCGAGGCGGCGCCAGTGCTCTCAGGGCGCCAATCCGATATCGATCTTCTCGTAGCGCAAGCCAGCCGGGAGGGCAGCGCATCTGACGAGGTCCAGCTTGATGATGCGCCGCAGGAAATCGCTGCCGGCCCCGCCCAAAATACGAGCGACCCCGAGATTGAAGCCGCCTTGCTGGAACTTGAGCAGAGTGCCGCGGAAGAGCCGTCCTTGAGCGAAGAGGAAATCGCTTCCCTAGCCTCCGCCGCACAGGAGGAAGCCGAGGCACTCCCGGTGAAGGCCGAAACAGCGGTGGCGGAATCACAACCGCTCGAAGCCCAAAGCGACGATACACCCCTAATCGACCGTCCCGCCGATGAGCCCTTGGTCGACCGCGATATGGACGAACGCCTTGACGCCGTGGTAGAAAATCTGGAGGCCGAAGCGGCGGACGAATCAGAGGAATTGGCCGGCGCGACCGGGGACGCCACGAGCGTGGCTGCGTTCACCGATGTCGAGGCGAATGCGACCGATGCGCCCTCGGACCCAGCGGCAGTGCTCGAGCGTATCGCGAGTGAAAATATTGCCGCTGGCGCCGTCGAGAACGCCGAAGCGCTGACAGCCGCCCCGGTCGACTCCGCCGAAGTCGATGCGGCGACGCCGGCGAAAGAGAGTGCACCTAGTGAGGAAGTTGTTCTCGAAACGGTGGACGAAGACCTTCCTGCCCATTCTGACCGGCCTCGGGCATTTTCTCGTGAGGGAAGCGACGCCGGCCCGCCGTCTTTGTTGATTGAACGCTACAAACATTCACCCACGCGCGTAATCGCGAGCCTCGCCGCCGGCATCACATTCGCCCTCGTCGTATTTGTGTTCATCTACGCCCATCAATTGCAGACCGCGCCCGATCCGCTAGGCGACGCTGCCGCGCTAAACCGAATTATTCTGCACGCGCAGGAATTGATTGATGAAGGCAAATTTGTGGAGGCGGTAAATCTGTTGGACAAAGCGATTGCCCGTGCCCCCGAAGCGGCTCTCGGTCTCGACGACGCGCGCTACCTTCGACTCGAGGGGGTCTATCAAGGCCTGCCCGAAACGATTCCGGTTTCGGTCGCAGACCAGATGCATTCGGAGATAGATTATCTCGTCGCATCGGCGCGTTCGCACCCCAGGGCCCCCGAGGCCCTCTATTGGAAGGCGAAAGTCTACGAGCGTGAAGACAACCCCCTCGCCGCTCGCGCAGAATACAGAGGCATCCTGGACAATTTCGGCAACGCGGCGAATTTGGATCAGGTGTTAATTGCCCTATCGGGACTCCTGCTCGCGGCGGACTACCCGGTCCAGGCCGCGCCCTACCTGCAGCGTGTGATCCAGGATTTTCCAGGCTCCGCCCTCCTCTCTCGCGCCAAGCTCTATCTCGGTGACGCCTACAGCGCAGTCGGCAACCGTGAAAACGCGCGTATCGTCTATATAAAATTGGCTGAAAACCAGGCCGACACGTCCATCAGCGCCCTCGCTTTCGAGCGCATCGGAAAACTTGCGCTTGAATCGGGCGATTACTCAGGGGCGATCCGCGAGTTGGAAGCCCGTCTTGAAACAGCCACCACGGTAGAGGGAAACGATCGCGTATACCTTCTTCTTGCAAAAGCCTACCGCTCGAAGAACGACCTGCAGAAGGCCCGGGACTACCTCATCGAACTGATAGAATTCTTTCCTGAGTCGGAAATCACCGCGAGCGCGCTGGTCGAGCTGTCCCACGTCATGAGCGACATGGGTCTGGGCAGAGAGGCCGTGCGAATGGCCACGCGAACCGTAGAGCGTTTCCCTGACAATATCGAAGTGCTGCGCAACGCCGGAGTCCTCCTCGGCGAATCAGGCGATGCGCTCGCTGCGGCACGGGCTCTTTTCGCGGCCCATTCCGCCGGTGCCAACGAACCTGAGCTGCTCTTGGCCGCAGGACGTCAATTCAAGAAGGCGGGCGCCGGGGAAGAGGCCGTGGCCGTATTCGAAGAGCTGCTGATGCTGTTTCCGACCTCCTCCCAAGCGCTTCAGGGCAACATCGAGTGGGCCCGCGTCTTCTTCGAACAAGGAGATATTAAAAAGGCACTCGAGCGCCTCGAAGGGCTGACCCTCGCGACGGAAGGTCAGCCGAGGCTGCTGCCGGTGCTCAATGCGATGGGAGAAATGTACGCGGAGCTCGGCCTCAAGTACGAGGTCGTCCAAGTTTACACCCAGATTGCCGGGCTCGCACAGGAACCCGAGTTGCTCGCCGAAGCGGCCGTCGTACTCATACGCGAAGGTCAGGCCGATGCAGGCATGCGTGTCGTCGAGCGTGTTGACCGCGCCAAGCTCCGCCCTGAGACTTCATATGCGCTCATGATGGCTCAGGCGGACGTGGCGCTGCGCCGCGACGCCGCCCAGGCGCTCGCAATCATGGAAGAGGCGCATGCGGCCTATCCCGAGCACCGTACGCCCGAGGGTGTGCAGAAACTTCTGGAGGCGAACCTTACAACGGGTCGGGCCGCGCGCGCGCGCGTCCTGGTGTCCGAGCTGCAAACCCGCGCCGCCCGATCGGAGCGCCCCGACGAATCGGCCTGGTTCGAGCGCGCCGCAATCGCGTGGGGAGACTACCTCTACGAACGCTCGGACTACCGCACGGCGCTCGAAGCCTACACGATCGTTCTCGAACCTGCACAAGGGAAGAAGCCCTCGGCCACCATCGAGACGGCAGGAGGACCCCTTTCGGAACCCAAACTCTGGAGCATGTACCAGCAGGCAAACTCCCTATTTAGCCTTGCGCGCTTTCAAGAATGCCTCGAGCCTTACGAAACCGTCGCCGCCTCGAAGTCCGATTGGGCCGAAGACGCACAAGCGAAAGCGGAGTCCGCCCGGATCGAGATTCGTCTGCGCGGAGATCCTGCCGGCGTAGTAAGGAATGCTGGATGAATAAAGCACTCGCCCATGCCGACATCGCCCGCCGCATGAAGGATTATTTCGCGCGGCAGATGGGGTGGTTCGAGCAGATGCACGCTGCCCTCGCTGAACTCGACGGGGACATTGACCCTGACCATCTGGATGGGCTGATCGAGGCGGACAGCGCACGCGCACGAATCAGTAAAGAGCTCGAAGAGGAATTCACAGTCTTAAAAAGCGAGTGGGACAGGACCGATTCGATACCGGAAAGCGCGGCCGACGAAGTCAGGGCTATCGCCCGCCAGGCCGAGGCGCAGGCAGAAGAGTTGCAAAAGGCCCTCGACCGGGCTGCCCAGAAGACCGGGAAGGGAGCTGAGAAGCTGCACGAGCGCATCGGCGCCTTGCGGCAAGGGCGGCGGCGCGACAGCTCGCCAAGTATCGTCGGCCCGGAGCCCGCGACGCGGGGTTTATGGACCATCGGGCCTGAGGCCGATTGAGAGCACCAACAAACGGGGGATAAAGAAGGTGGAACCCAACAAGGAGCCGCCTGTTTCGCTCGAAACGGGCGAGCATCCGGAAGTCGAAGCCGACATGAAGGCGCTCACGGAGGCCTTCAACCTTTTCACCAGCACGACTGCGTCCATGGAGGAGTCCTAGCAACGGCTCGAAGCGCGCATTCATACGCTCGACCGGGAACTTCAGGAGAAAAACAAAGAGCTCGCGCTTACGACCGAGCATCTCAACTCGATCCTCGACAGCATGTCCGACGGCGTGATCGCCGTCGGTACCGACGGCGTCGTTACGACCTTTAACCACGCGGCCACTGACGTCCTCGGCTTTGCGCAGCCCGACGTCATCGGTAAGCAATATGCCGAAGTGTTCGGCCACGAGCGTCCGCCCGCGCCGGGACGCCGCCTAACCGAAATCCACGGGAAAGACGGAAAAGTAGTACCCGTAAATGAAAAATGCTCCCCAATTTCAGATCGGAACGAAAATCACATCGGCACGCTCTACGTCTTCCAAGACCTCCGCGAAATCGAAGCGCTTAGGAAGGAAGTGCGCCAGAAAGACCGCCTCGCTGCCATCGGGCAGATGGCCGCAACGGTTGCCCACGAAATCCGCAATCCACTCGGCGGGATTCGCGGTTTCGCGGCCCTGCTCGAGCGCGATATCGACCCCGAAGACCCACGGCACCGGCTCGTGCAAAAAATCTTGACCGGAACGAAAAATCTCGACGGCGTGGTGAGCGAACTTCTTGAATATACCCGCCCGGTGGAGTTGTCCCTGCGCCCGGAAAACTGCCGGGAACTCGTCGAGGCAGCCATCGGCAACCTCGACCTCGAGGGCCGTGACGTCGAGATCCGGAACGAAGTGGATCCCGCGGAGTGCGTCAAGGCCGATTCGCACAAGATCCGTCAGGCCCTTCTCAACATCTTGCTCAATGCCGTCCAGAGCATCAGCGGCGCCGGACGCGTTACGGTGGCTTCCAAGGTCGACGAGGAAGCCGTCACGATTTCGGTCGAGGACACAGGCTGCGGGATCGCCCCGCAAGACCTGGACAAAGTGTTCACGCCGTTTTACACCACCAAGGAAAAAGGGACCGGCCTCGGCCTCGCACTCGCCGCAAAGACCGTCGAAAGCCACGGCGGATCGCTGGAAGCGGCGAGCGTACTGGGCGAGGGCTCGTCCTTTCGTTTGCGACTATTCAAAGCGGAGCAATGACTACCATGGCCAAGTCCTCCATTCTCGTTATTGACGATGAAGACCTCATGCGCGAGTACGTCGAAGAATCGCTCCTGCGCGCCGGCCATGACGTCACGGCCGTATCAGGCGGGGAGGAGGGCGTCGGCGCTATGGCAAAGCGGGCCTACGACCTCGTCGTCACCGACCTGAAAATGACACCCATGGACGGCATCGAGGTCGTCAAGCACACCTTGTCCGACCATCCCGGTACCCGCTGCATCGTCATGACCGCATACGGAACCATCGAGACCGCCGTGCAGGCAATGAAGGACGGCGCCGACGACTACATTCTCAAACCCTTTACACCGGACGAGCTCGAGCTCGCCGTCGAGCGCGCCATCCAGCGCAGGCGGTGCGCCGAAGAAAACGACTACCTGCGCGCGGTCGACAATCAAGACTACGACTTCGACGCGATGGTAGGCGAGAGCGCGGCCATGAAAGACGTCTACGCGCAGATAAAGAAGATTGCCGCCAGCAGATCGACCGTGTTGATTCGCGGAGAGAGCGGTACAGGCAAAGAGCTCGTCGCGCGCGCGATGCACTACCAGGGACCCCGCGCCCAACAACCCTTTATCAAAGTCAACTGCGCCGCACTTTCGGCCGGCCTCCTCGAAAGCGAACTCTTCGGCCACGAAAAAGGCGCATTCACCGGCGCGCATGAGCGGAAGATCGGCCGCTTCGAGTTGGCCGACACCGGCACCCTCCTGCTCGACGAGGTCAGCGAGATCCCTCGCGAGCTTCAGCCCAAGCTCCTGCGCGCGCTCCAGGAGCGCGAGATTGACCGCGTCGGAGGAACGACCTCCATCCCCGTCGACACGCGTATCATCGCCACCTCGAACCGCGATCTCGAGGAAGCTATCGAGACGGGCGATTTTCGAGAGGATCTCTTCTTCAGGCTCAACGTCGTCCCGATTGAGCTCCCCCCCCTGCGGCAGCGCAAAGAAGACATCCCGCAATTGATGGATCACTTTTTGGAGCACTTCGCGCGAGAAAATGGCAGGCAGGGTCTCAAGTTCGACGCCGGCGTCCGCAAGCAGCTTCAGGTCTACGACTGGCCAGGCAATGTCCGCGAGCTGCAAAACGCCATCGAGCGCGCCGTGGTTCTGTCCGGCAGTCCGCGCATTACGGCATCCGATTTCTCCTTCCTAAGCGCGTCGCAGCGCTCGCCCCGAAATGGAGGCAAGGCCAAGGTCCGCGCCGGCATGACGGTCGCGCAGATGGAAAAGGAGCTTATCCTCAGGACACTGGAGAGCTGCGGCGACAACAGGACCCGCGCCGCTGAGGTCCTCGATATCAGCGTTCGGACCCTCCGAAACAAGCTCAAAGAATACCGGGAAGAGGCAAAATCCTCCTGAATCCAGGGAATTTTTTCCCTGTCCAAACATTCCGCAGCGCCAGAGATTCTCCGTAGGTCCTTTATTTTCAATATCTTATATCCAGCCGCCTATTATGGCACACAGGTTGCACTCCCTAGGAGACGGAAAGCACTACCATGAACAGGAGGGCACATGGCAGCCTTTGCCGGGGTGAATACAACGCAGTTATTGGTCGCCGGGATGCGTCTGGCGCAAGACAATCACCGGATTATCGCCAATAATATCGCGAATGTGGACACACCGGGCTACAATCCGGTCGAGATGGACTTTCAGTCCACTCTCCGGAACGCAGTCGAGGGCCGGGGCAGGATCTCACTCCGCAAGACCAGACCCCAGCACCTCGATGCGTCCCGATTTCGCCTCCATCACGCCAGTCTTGTGCAGACCTCGAAAAACGACTACAATAAAGTTGACATAGAGAAGGAAATTGCGAATCTTGCGAAAAATAGAAGCCGCTACAACACCTACGGAAGCATCCTCGTCAAGCAATTCGCAATGGTCAAAAGCATGCTGGCCAACCTGCGTTAAGGAATTCGACCTATGCTAGAAAGCATTTCAGCAACTGATATCGCGGTAGGGGCCATCAAGGCCCAGCGCATCCGCATGAACGTGATCGCCAACAATATCGCCAATGCGCTGACTACAAGGACGCCCCAGGGCGGCCCGTTTCGGCGTCAACTCGCCATTTTCAGGGGCGAACAGATAGGGCCGACGCTCAAACCAGAGAAATTCGGCGTGTGGGTGAAAGAGATCGTTGCCGATCGCTCGCCTTTCCGGCAGGTCTACGACCCGACCCACCCCGACGCCAACGAAGACGGCATCGTTTTATACCCGAATGTAAATTTAGCGGTGGAAATGATAAACTTACTCTCGGCACAGCGGGCTTACGAGGCCAGCATTGACGTGATCATGACCGATCGAAGTATGGGGGAGAAGGCCCTGGAAATCATCCAGCAATAGGGCCGGCCACAAACAGGCGATAACCCAAAATGGACAATCCCTTCAAAATCCCGGAATTTGCGCCGAAGTCGTCGCCCTTTGTCGATCCTCGGACACCGCGAGCGGCGCGCGCGCCCGGCTCGGCCGAAGGGACCTCGTTCAAGAACGTACTTGCCGACGCGGTCGGCGAGGTGCAGCGCCTTCAGAACGACGCGGACACGGCGATCAGGGAGCTCGTGTCCGGGGAAGTGAAAGACATCACCGACGCGATGGTCGCCATCGAGAAGGCGGACGTGTCGTTTCAAACCATGATGGCCGTGCGCAACAAAATTGTCGCCGCCTACGAAGAAGTTATTCGTATGCAAGTGTAGTCCGCCGGCCTCGCGCCGGCTTGGGTCGCTTAGAATTGGTGGAGGGTTTTCGTCAACTCGCGGGAGAAGGCCGGTGCGTCGTGCGCCCGTACGCAACGGCCAAGGGGGAACGTTCAATTTCGGAAGGGAGTGCCTCGTTGTCCCGTCGGGACTGCGCCAAGAGAGGCGTATGTTCGGCATTATGCGGAGTTGATATTTAAATAATTAGGGTCGCGCCGCTAGCGCGGCCTTGAGCTTGAGGAACGCAACGTGCTTGAGTTCCTGCGCAAACTCGTAGCGGGCGTCGTAGAAGCGTGGCGACGGCTGACGATCAGCGCGCGCGTGCAGATCGCCTTGGCGGGGCTGTTAACGCTCGCTCTGATCGCCGGCGCCGTGTTTTTCGGGGCACAGCCGCAATACGCCAGGCTCTACGACCGTCTCGATCCGTCCGAGTCCAATGAGATCGTCGTATGGCTGGCCGACAGCGACATTTCCTATCGGATCCGCCAGGGCGGGTCGGCGATTGACGTCCCCGTCCGCGACATTCCCCAGGCGCGCATCGGCCTTGCCGCGTTGAACCTGCCGAAGTCCCAGGGCATCGCGCCGGGTTTCGAGATCTTCAATGACCGCGACCTGATGTCGAACCGCTTCCTGCAGGACGTCGATTACATGCGGGCCATTCAAGGCGAGCTACAGCGGATGCTGAATCAGTTCGACTTCGTTCGCAAGTCCTTCGTATTTATCCGAGAGGCGCCCGAACAGCTTTTCGTCAGCGATCAGAGGCCCTCACAGGCGACAGTCATCCTAGATACGACAGGTCTTCTCACAGACTCCCAGGTGAAGGCCGTCGTGCATACCGTCAGCAGCTTTGGCGGCGCGAACCTCTCGTCCAAAAACATTGCCGTCAGTACCTCCGACGGCACGATTTTGCATAGCCCGTCCGAGGACGAATTCGCCTCGCTTGCCAACGAAAAGCTCGGGGTGCAAGTGGCGCTGGAACGGGAACGGGAGAACAAAATCCGCAAGATATTCGATAATTTGGGGGTGAACGCCGTCATCAGTGTCAGCGCGCTCATGGACTGGACCAGCGAGGAACGCCGCACGCTGACGGTCACCGAGGGCACGGTGGTCAGCTCACTCATCAGCGAGTCCTCAACTAAGAACATCGAGCAGCCGCCCGAAGGCGCGCCCGGCGCCATCGCGAACATTCCGTCGGAATTGGGCCGGCCGGGAGGCACGGGTATAGAAACATCGGACAGCGAAATCCTCGAGAATTTCGATCCCTCCGAAACCGTGACCAGCACGACCACGCCACCCGGGACCGTTCAAAAGTATCTGATCAGTGCTTTTATTGAAGGGACCTACACACCGGTTGTCGGTGACGACGGTGTGGAAACCGGCGAAACCGCTTACCAAGCGCTGAGCGATGACGACATCGACAGGTACCGTGCCTTCATCTTGAACGCCGTCGGGCCGGCCAAGGAACCGACCGACATCGCCATCTATGACCACCCCTTTAGACTGGACCGGATTACCGCGGCACAGGTGAGCCTGGCGGTGCCGGTACTCTGGTGGCAAATCCCCATGCTACAATGGGGACTACAGTTCGCAGCCATGGTGATCGCGCTGTTGCTGATTCGTTTCCTCATGCGGCGCGCGATGGTCATGCCGGCCGAGGAGGAGGAAGAGCTCGTCGAACTGCCCGAGGTCAGTGCGGCCGAGCTGCGGCGCCAGGAAATCGCCTCCGAAGTTGAACGGCTCTCGATGGAAGAGCCCGAGATGGTCGCCGCATTGCTGCGCTCATGGATAGCCGAGGAAGATTAAAGAAGCGAATGAGAACGAGGGAAGCAAGTGCTGCACGAAGGTCCGATCTCTGAATTGCCCGGCAAGAGGAAAGCAGCAATCTTTCTTGCGTGCATGGGTGCCGACAAGGCGAGCAAGATCATGTCCTCGCTGTCCGACGAGGAGGTCGAGGAACTCACGCTTAGCCTCTCGAACTTGGATTCAGTGGATTCCGACCTCCGTACGGCCGTCATCGGCGAGTTTTACGAAATGGCCGTGGCCAACAAGATTGTGACGCAAGGCGGCATCGACTATGCCCGCGGGCTTTTGGAAAAAGCCTTCGGCGCCGATCGGACCGTCGAAATTCTTACACGGCTGCAGACAAACCTTCAGGACGTGCCGTTCCAATTCTTGAAGAAGGCCGATCCCGGCCAGATCGTTACCTTCATCCAAAATGAGCATCCTCAAACGATCTCGCTCATCCTAGCGCATCTTCCCTCTTCGACCTCCGCAATGGTCCTGTCCGCGCTGTCGCAAGACGTCCAGTCGGACGTGGTGATGCGGATTGCCACCATGGAGCGGACGCCGCCGGAAGTCGTTCGCGAGGTCGAGCGCGTCCTCGAGCGAAAGATGGCAGCAGTGTTCACGCAGGGATTCACATTTGCGGGCGGTGTCAAAGACGTGGCCGAGATCCTCAACGACATCGACCGGGCCGCCGAGAAAACCATCATGGCGAACCTTGAAGAAAGCGATCCTGAGTTGGCGGAGGAGATCGCACGGCTGATGTTCACCTTCGACGACATCGTCTACGTTGACGACGGAGGTATCCAGAAGGCGCTGCGGGAGATCGAGTCGAAAGACCTGGCCCTGGCGCTCAAAGGCGCGAGCGAAGACGTCTCAGAGAAAATATTCAAGAACATGTCCGAGCGCGCGCGCGAGATGATTCAAGAAGAGATCGAGTTCATGGGGCCGGTTCGCCTTAAGAACGTCGAGGAAGCCCAGCAAAAGCTCGTGGGCGCCGTCCGCGCGCTTGAAGAAGCCGGGGAATTGATAATCGAAGGCCGTGGAGGTGGAGGCGAGGACGAAATCGTAGTATAATGAGGGCGTCGCGCAGGGGGCGCCACAGCGCGACGGTTTTTTCGGGGGAAATTTTCGCAGTACCAGGGGGTCGATGCCGCGAATCATTAAGGGCCGGGATACCGACAAGGATGGTGTATCCGCTTACAGGCGATTAGCGCTGGATGAAGAGGCGTCAAACGCCTTGCAGGCAGCCGTCGACCCGGCGGTCATCCTCGAGCAGGCCCGTCAAGATGCCGAGGAGAAAGTGCGCGAGGCCTACGCCGAGGGCATGCGCCGCGGCATGGAAGCCGGCGAAGAGAAGTTCAGCGAAGCCGTCGGCGAATCGGCGCAAATGCTGAGCCAGGCCGCCGAAACCCTTGCTCAGGCGCGCGAGGAGTTTCTCGATGCGCTCGAGCCGCAGATGGTCCAGCTCGCAACGTCGATTGCCTCGAAGATCATCGACCGGGAGACGCAAGTCTCCGCTGAAATCGTGAAGCACACGGCCCGGTCCGTGCTCGAGCGCATACTAGACGAAGAGCGTGTCGTACTGCGGATAAATCCCCAAGACTTAGAAACACTGCGTGAGCACCGGATTCAGTTGCTCGAAGAATTCGAAGGCATCAAACAGCTCGAGCTTCAGCGCGACGACACCGTCGCCCCAGGGGGTTGTATCGCCGTCACGGAGCACCTTCGCATTGACGGCCGTCTAGAATCGCAGCTCGAGCAGATTATGAACCAGTTGATGGAGTAGCACCGCGCATCGGACCCGGGGGCACGTTGAGCTTACCCAATCTAAACAAACATCTCGAACGCCTCGAGTCGAGCGACGGCCTGGCCGTCCACGGTAAAGTCCTCGACGTGGTCGGGCTGACCATCGAAGCGACCGGGCCCCCCACCCGAATCGGCGACCTGTGCTACGTTCAATCCAATGACTCTACAACGCGCATTCCCGTCGAAGTGGTCGGCTTCCGCGGCAACCGGATACTACTCATGCCCCTCGGTGACAGCCGGGGCATCGGTCCGGACAGTGTCCTCATTCCTACGCATGCGCCGCTCAAGCTCCGCGCCGGGGACGAGCTCATCGGCAGAGTGATTGACGGTTTCGGGAATCCTATCGATGGCGGTCCGCCGCTTCGGGGCGGGATCGAGGTCAATGTCATGGCCTCCGCCCCACGTGCGATGGAGCGCCGGCGAATCACCGAAGCCATCAGCACGGGCGTCCGCGCGATCGACGCCACGGTGACCTGCGGTAAGGGACAGCGCATCGGCATCATGGCTGGGAGCGGAGTGGGCAAGAGCAAGCTGATGGGAATGATCGCCCGGAACACGAACGCCGACGTCAGTGTCATTGCGCTCATCGGCGAGCGCGGCCGCGAGGTGCGCGACTTTATTGAAGTCGACCTCGGCGAATCCGGGCTCGAGCGTTCCGTCGTGGTCGTGGCGACCTCCGACGAGCCTGCGCTCGTGCGTATCAAGGGCGCCTACCTCGCCACGGCCGTTGCCGAGACCTTCCGGAGCCGGGGCGCGGACGTGATGCTGATGATGGATTCGATCACACGTTTTGCCATGGCCCAGCGCGAGGTGGGTCTCGCCGTGGGCGAGCCCCCCACGTCCAAAGGCTACCCGCCCTCTGTATTCTCGGTGCTGCCGAAGCTTCTCGAAGGTGCCGGCAGCGATCAATCGGGCAGCATCACGGGCATATACACCGTCCTCGTCGAGGCGGACGACATGACCGACCCGGTGGCCGATGCTGTCCGCAGCATGCTCGACGGGCACGTCGTACTCTCAAGAGACCTCGCATCGCGCGGGCACTATCCCGCCGTTGACGTTCTCGAGAGCATCAGCCGCGTGATGCTTGACGTTACCTCCGAGGAGCACCGAAAGGCCGCGGGGAAGATGCGGCAGGTCATGGCCACATACCGCGACGCGGAAGATCTCGTGAATATCGGCGCCTACGTCAAAGGCAGCAACCCCGAGATCGACGAAGCGATACGCCTAATGCCTAAGATTCGGCAATTTCTTCGGCAGGACCTTTTCGAGCCGTCAGAGCTTGAAGGCATTGCGGACGGCATCCAGCAGGCGCTGAGTTGACCTCTTCGATCTCCCGGGAGTAAGCTATTTTGAGAATACGGCGTCCAGAACGCTACGCAACGCTGGCCCGGGTCCGCAAGCATCAAGAGGAGCAAAAGGCGCACGCGCTCGCGCAGGCTAGGCGGGTCGTGGGCGGCCTTGAAGAACAGCGCCGCGAGTTGGAGGCCTACCAGAAACGCGTCCTCGAGCGGGCGGCAGACCACGCCTCCGAGCCCATCGCCGGCCGAATGCGCGCGCTATACCTGTTCGAGAGGCATTTGGGCCGGCTCGCAGACGAAAAGGACCTCGAGATTGAAGCGGGTACGCGCGACGCCGAAGAGCGCCGCCGCGAGTTCGATGAGGCGCTCAAACAGCGCCGGATCATCGAGCGGCTTATCGAGAAGGCCCAGAAAGGGCTTCAGAAAAGATTCAGACGTAGTGAGCAGCGTCATCATGATGAGATTGCCTCGATTCAATTCGCGAGCGATTCATTAAGGCTACAGAGGGAGAACGAGGCAGACCGGCATGCTAAAGATTCTCGGAGTAGCGGTTCTAGGCATCGTATGTTTTCTAGCGGCGCTCATCATCCCCATGGCGGTGACAGGTCAGCTAGATAAGGTCACCCTCAGCCTGTTTTTCGGGGACGAAGAGACCTCTGCCACCGTGAAGGCGGGTGAGGACGACGTGGGGCCCGTGGCGGCCAAACTGAGCGCCGAACTGAAGCGCGTACAGGAGTGGGACGCGAAACTGAGCGAGAAAGCTGCCCTGCTCACTCAGCGCGAAGATATTCTCGACGAGACCCTGACGCAAATCACGCAGATCCAGACCCAGATCGCCGCGGCCATGGACGCCTTGGATACAGAGCAGCAGGCGGCCATCCAATCGATCGCCAAAACCATGGAAGCCATGACCCCGCTAAACGCGGCAACGGACCTTCAGGCGATGTCTCCTGAGGATGCGGCCCGCATTCTACCTCTGGTCAAAGATCGCAATCGCGGCAAGATCCTCGATGCAATGGCCGCCGACAATCGCTCTCTCATACTCCAAGTGTTGCAGGAGCGAAAGTATTAGGGCCGTTTTCAGCGTCCCGATCGCCGTTCCGCGAATCTTAAACGCGCTTCCCCCGTCGCGATAGCCCGATAGCACTGCAGAGCGCTTTCCCACGACCCCTATCCCTTCCGTGTAGGTCGTTCTATATCCACGCGAATTTCAGGATCGCTATTTCGTTTTTTCGCCGCGACTCACGCGGCGAGTAACTTCAAAGAAAGGAGGTGATACATGAATGATAGCTATATCGCAGTTATTGCACGTTCTGCAGGCCGCTGAGGCTGCGCTCCCGCAGCCCGCGGGCCCCGTGGAAAATCCGGCTCCCGGCGGTATCGCCAAGTTCTTCAGCGCCATCCTCAAGCAGGCACGCGAGGCGCTCGGTGAACAGGTAGTGCTGCCTGACAGTAGCGCAGTTACTCAGACAGAAACCGGAACCGGTGCCCAGGCCTCCGAAGAAGTAGAGGATGGCGAGGGACTCGCTCCCAAGCCCGAAGGGTTGCAGATCGAGCACGCGGTTTCCGTACTTGAGGCCTTGGACAAGTTCGAGATGCTTCCTA
>JASJYE010000501.1 GCA_030123645.1 Candidatus Hydrogenedentota bacterium
AGCAGTGCGCGGTGCTGCTGACGCCGGAGGAGTGAGGGGACCTTTGGGCCGGGCGGCCGCGCGGACAGAGGACGTAGCGGATTCCGGCCAGTCTCAATAGATGGTTTAAGAAGGAATTTGTGGCCGGTTTAGCGCCCTTTAAGTATACGTGGGTCCGTCTGCTGCTACTGGGGCGTCGCCGTTGCGCGTGCTCGCCATAGCCTGCCCGGAACGTCCGGCCTCGTGTACGCCTGCGCCCACGCGCCTTGCCGGCCTTGTGCCGGAACGACCGGCCTTGTATCGCAACGCGCAAAACGAACCCTCTAAACTTAAAGCGCTCTAGTGCTGGGTTGTGCGATAATTTTAGTTTTCGCGGAGTCGACAGGCGAAAGGTATGGACGAAGGACGGATAGATCCGAGGGATGGCGATAAGGCGCTGCGGGGGGAAGTGCACGAGAGCCGTTCGCGGCTTGTCAAGGGGTTACTAATGGCGGCGGGCACGGTTTCGGTCGGGCTTGGCGTGCTGGGAATCATATTTCCCGTGGTGCCCACGACGCCTTTCTTGCTGCTTGCGGCGGCGTGCTACGCGCATAGCTCCGAGCGCTTCTACGTGGGACTCCTGACGAACCGCTATTTTGGCCAGTACATCCGAGATTGGCGCGAAAAGCGCGGTCTGACGTTGGCGACGAAGCTGTGGATCATCTTCGTGATGGCGGGGACGATGGGCGCAAGCGCTGTATTCTTTGTGCCTCTGGTGTCTGTAAGGATCTTTCTCGGGATCGTTGGTGCGTGCGTTTCGATCTACATCTGGAGGCTTCCTACAAAGCCGAGGGATTCAGTCGAGAAGGACCTAGACTGATCCTGATAGCTCCATGCTCGCTGCGCGGACGCTCTAGCGTTGTACGGGTTGGACCTAGGAGTCGAGGTGGATGCGCGAGCCGGTGGTGACGCGTTGGCCTTGGTATTTTCCGCAGTACGGCTTTTCGACGGCCTGGTCGGCGAAGGCGAGGACCAACTGGCAAATGCGGCGCCCGGCCTCGATGCGCATGGGCGCTGTGTTGGCGTTGTAGAGTTCGAGGGTGATGGCGCCTTCGAAACCGGGGTCGACCCAGCCGGCGTTTTGGATGAAGAGCCCGAGTCGTCCTATTGAACTTCGGCCTTCGACGAAGGCGGTGAGGTTGTGGGGCAGGCGGATAAACTCAATGGTGGTGGCGAGGACAAAGCCGCGGGTGGGGACGACGAATTCTTCGGCGGTGACCTCGTCGTATTCCGCGGGTTCGGAGAGTGAACAGATGCCGTTTGTGGCGCGTGGGGTGAGGAAGGTGTTTCCGAGTCGCAGATCGACAGATGCGGCGCCGATCTGTTCGGGCCCTATCGGCTCGATCGCCAGTTCTTTTGTTTCCAGCATTTTTCTGATGGTCTTGTCGGATAGAATCACAGTGAGTTCCCCTGTTGAATAGGCCGCGACAAGACCAATTTTATGCAAGTGCGGCGCGAAACGCAACTGCGGCGGCATGGCTACTCGGTCTCGGCCCAGAGGCGGGTGTTGTCGAAGGTCCGGGTGTCATCGCCGGAACCACCGGTTTGGCGAATGAACCGAGGCCGAGGGTCCGGGTCAGGATTGTCTTGTCGACGGTCTTCATGATGGGATGGTCCATATCGTCGAATAAGACTTCGTTTAGGCCCGACTTGGGGTCGGTCATGCTCCAGCGCGGGGCACCGGACTCAAGATCTTCCTCGAAAACAAGGGGCTGGCCGCTGAGCGTCTGGAGGATTTCGCCGACGGGCACCGGAGCGGTCATGACGAGGAGACCGGAACCACCGGCTTGGTAAAGGCACAGAAGACGGCGAGGGCAGACACATCTGGATGACTTCGCCGTTTCATGGGAAATCCTCCTGA
>JASJYE010000502.1 GCA_030123645.1 Candidatus Hydrogenedentota bacterium
ATGGCGATCTGGGGAGACCGTGAAGCGCGCGACGAGCTGTGTGCGATGTATTTTGCCGAGGACACCGAGTTGCTCCACAAGCGCGAAATTATTCGCGTGATCCTTCACGCGCCCGTGAAAGAAGATCTTGGCATTCTCACGAGCGCGTTGAATGAGGACTACGTTTACATCAAAACCCGGGCGCGCGTCGCCGATGCTCTGGGAATCGTGGGCGATGCCTCCAGCATCGAGCCGCTTGAAGAGAGCCTGGAGAAGTATGGGGATCCCGTTTTCGTCCAGCTTGCGTCGGGGGCGCTCGAAACGATTAGGCAGCGCGAGGAACAAACCGCGGGCGGGGTCCGGTAGGGGCGTATTCACGCACTTGGCACGCCGGGGCAAGCACTTAGCAAGAGGAGGGGACGTGTTGTTTCGTAAGCGCAAAAGCCAGGACGGTAAGTGGCGGAAATTCTCCAAGGAGGACGAATCGGCGCCACAGCCGGAAAAGTTGATGCGCCTCGAGTTTCAGATGATGCTCCGAGGCAACGTCATCGAACGGCCCAGTGGGAAAGTGCGGCAGATTGGCGTGACCGTCGAAGGTTCGACGAAGGTGGTGACCTCGGGGGACCTGATCGACCGCGAAACCTACGAGGCGCTGATCCGCGCGGGCGCCATTCAACCGAAGGCCCCGCCGAAGGTCCCGCCGAAGGAAAATTCTGGGTCCTAGGGGTGCGGCGCAACCAGCTTCGCACGATTTAGGGTTTCTACGTGCTTAGAACGCTCTGAAACCGACCCAATCCGCGGCCAATTCGCGCGCTGGACCAGATTCCGGCCTAAAGTTGGGTTGTAAATCTGCCGATAGTCTTTTTAGCGCCAGGGCCCACGCGGGCGGGCGCCAGCCGATGCAAGGACGCAGAGGCTTACATATTCATGGAGGAATGAGCCATGGGCTTACGCATTAACACCAACATCGCAGGGCTACGCACGGCCCGTATCCTGCGGCAATCGACCAACGCCCTCAACAAATCCCTCGAGCGTCTCGCGAGCGGGCTCCGTATCAACCGTGCCGGCGACGACGCGGCTGGGCTGGCCATCGCGGAGGGCTTCCGTTCCGTCGCAGCGGGTGCACGCGTTGCGCAGCGCAACGCTCAGGACGGTATCAACCTCGTTCAAACGGCGGCGGGCGCGCTGGCTGAAACCGTGAACATCCTGCAACGGATGCGCGAGTTGGCGGTCCAGGCCGCAAACGGAACAAACAGCGTTCAGAACCGGGACGATATCGATCTCGAGGTGGACCAGCTCCTGCTTCAACTGGACGACATCGCGAACAACACGGAGTTCAACGGCGTGTTTATCCTGGACGGCTCGACGCCGACCGTCACGCTTCAGGTCGGCGCACGCGCGGGCCAGACCATTGACATCACGCTCACGGTTGCCGCGAATGCGGCGGCACTCGGTGTGAGCGTCGTCGATCTGACCGGGGCGGACGGCACGAACGCGATGATAGCGCTTGGGCTGATCGATACGGCGCTTATTACGGTTAACGGTATGCGATCGATCCTCGGTGCGGCTCAAAACCGGCTCGAGTTCACCATTTCGGTGTTAGGGATTCAGGAAGAAAACTCTTTGGCGTCGGAGAGCTTCATCCGCGATGCGGACATAGCGCTCGAAACGATCGCCTTCACGCGAAATCAGATTCTTGTTAGCGCGGGCACCTCGGTGCTGGCCCAGGCCAACATCGTGCCGCAGACCGCGCTCCAGCTCCTCGGCGGATAACGCCGGATGACAAACTCCTCATCGCGACGCGATGAGGCAAAGCTAAGGCCAACCGCTCACGCCGGGGCCGGACGCGATGCACTCGCGCCCGGCGCAGCTTTTTTTTGGCACCGCCGGCGGGGTGA
>JASJYE010000150.1 GCA_030123645.1 Candidatus Hydrogenedentota bacterium
CCGCAACAGAAACTAGTTAGCCGGACCATAGCGTAATTCTTTAACTTTAGGAGAAACACCATGCGAAAACGTTTAACACTTATCAGCAGCTTGGCCGTGCTGGCGCTAGCCGCCGCTTTCATGCAGTCGACCGTACTTGCCCACGACGGCAAGCATCCAGATGACCCGAACCCCAGTCCTAATGCGACGGCGTCGCAGGTCGTCGGCTTTACGAAGGTCAGCCTGAGCTACGGGCGTCCCGGTGTGAAAGATCGCACCATTTGGGGCGAGCTGGTCCCCTACAACGGCGGCGATCCGCGTCCCTGGATGGGCGGCGCGAACTTCAGCACGATCATCACTTTTGACGAAGACGTGAAGATCGACGGAAACACTATTGAGGCGGGCAGTTACGGTCTGTTCTTGATTCCCGCCGAGGACGAGTGGACGATCATCTTCAGTACGGACAGCAGCCAGTACGGCTTCACGAAATACACAGCGGACAAAGATGCGCTGCGCATCAAAGTTGCACCCGAAGAAGCGACCTATCAGGAATGGCTCAGCTACGATTTTGAGAAGACGGGCGAACTGACCGCCGATCTCAGCCTCCACTGGGAACGGCTGAAGGTCGCCTTCACGATCGAAGCCCCTGACCACCGGACACAGAAGGACGACTAAGCACGACCGCTAGAAGCACTTTCATGGGCTCATGGTGGGGCGGGGCTGCAGGTGACTGGCTGCATGGCCTAGAATTGAGAAGGTCCTCAGAATCTCTTATAATCGCGGCCACTGTCCACGCGTGAACCTGAAGAGCCGATGCATTCCCAGGTGCGGGGATATCCTTCTCGAAACACGGATCACCGCAATTCGGAGACCACACGATGCCTATTGTAGACTTCGAGAAATACGGCGAAATGCTCGACCGCGCCAAGGCTGGCAAATTCGCCTATCCCGCCATCAACATCACCAGCAATGAGACGATCAACGCGGCGCTCGAAGGCTTCCAAGAAGCCAACAGCGACGGTATCATTGAAGTGTCCACCGGCGCGGGCGAATTCGCCTCCGGCTGCCTGAAGGACATGGTCCTCGGGGCCGTGACGCTCGCCGAACATGCGCATCGCATGGCCGAGCACTACGACGTGAACATCGCCCTGCACACGGACCACTGCGTGCCGGAGAAAGTCGGCACATTCTTGATTCCGCTCGTCGAGGAGACCGAGCGCCGGCGCGCGGAGGGCAAGCCGAACCTCTATCAGAGCCACATGTTCGACGGCAGCGTGCTGCCGCTCGATGAAAACATGAAGACGAGCGTCGAGTTGATGACCCGGCTAGCCAAGAACAAGCAGATCCTCGAGATCGAGGCCGGGGTGGTCGGCGGCGAGGAAGACGGCATCGACCACACGGGCACGTCAGCCGAAAAGCTGTACACGACCCCCGAAGACATGGTCGCAGTCCATGAGGCCTTGGCGCAGGTCAAAAACGCGCGATATATGTTTGCGGCGACCTTCGGGAACGTCCATGGCGTCTACAAACCCGGCAACGTGAAACTTCGCCCGGACATTCTCAAGAGCGGCCAAGACGCCGTGGTGGCAAAATACGGTGCGGAGGCCCATTTCGATCTGGTGTTTCACGGGGGCTCCGGCTCGTCGCAAGAGGAAATTCATGAAACGCTTGAATACGGCGTCATCAAGATGAATGTCGACACGGATTGCCAGTACTGGTTCACACGGCCCGTTCTCGATCACCTGATGAAGAATTACGACGGCGTGCTCCGGATCGAGGGCGAAATGGGCAACAAAAAAGTTTACGACCCGCGCTCCTACCTCAAACAGGCCCGCACCAGCATGGCCGAACGCGTCAAACAGGCCTGTATCGACCTCAAATCAGACGGGAAGTCGATGGGCCGCTAGCCGCACGGAATACCGCCCCTGGCGGCCGGTGTTCCTCACCTAGGGCGGGTAATCCGGATTGAACGCGATGAAAATACTCCTTGCCAAACCCAGAGGCTTCTGCGCGGGCGTCGACCGCGCGATTATCTGTGTCGAGCGGGCCCTCGAACGCTATGGGCCGCCTATCTACGTTCTCAACGATATCGTGCACAACAAGGCCGTTGTGGACGATCTCCGCGAGAAGGGCGCGGTCTTCGTCAAGCAGCTCGACGGCGTCCCGGCGGGCTCCCACCTCCTCTTCAGCGCGCACGGCGTCGGCCCGGACCGGTGGGAGGAGGCCAAGCACCTGAATCTCGAAATCATCGATGCGACCTGTCCACTGGTCGAGAAGGTGCACATTGAGGCGCGCAGGTTCGCGGGCAAAGACTTCACCGTGATCCTCATCGGCGAGCAGGGACACGACGAGACCGTTGGCACGATGGGATGGGCGCCCGAGCACATCAAGTTGATTATAAGCAAGGGCGACATCGATGGGCTCGATGTCACAGACGAGAACAAGGTCGTATACATCACGCAGACCACGCTCAGCGTCGAGGAGTGCCAGGAGATCATTGATGCCCTTAAAGAGCGCTTCCCTAACATCCAAGGCCCGCCCAAGGCCGACATCTGCTATGCCACGTCGAACCGGCAGGCTGCGGTGCGCGCGCTCGTGCCCCAGGCCGATCTCGTGCTCGTCGTCGGTGACAGCGAGAGCGCCAACAGCACGCGCCTCTCCGAGATCGCGGCGGAGTACGGAAAGGCGAGCTACCTCATCAGCTCCGCGGAATACATTCACGACGAGTGGCTCGAGGACGTAGAAACCATCGTCCTCACATCCGGGGCCTCCGTTCCCGAAAACCTTGTCCAGGAGGTGATAGGCCGGCTTCGTGCACATGGCCCTTGCCAGATCGAAGAGTCCGAGCTCGTCCATGAGGATGTTCACTTCCGCCTGCCAGCCGAGGTCGGCTGAGACCGCCGCCGGCTTCTGCTATCGGCATACGCCCGTGTTAAACTAATCGCGCTTCCCCTATACGGAGTGCCCCGACTGCACCCATGACGACCTCCAATCGACAAAATCCCGCCCCCCTTACCAGATGTGACGTCCGTTACGACATGCACACCCGCCAGCTCTTCGCAACGGACGCGTCCATCTACCAGATCGAGCCCTACGCCGTTGCCTTCCCCCGCTCTCCCGAGGAAACCTGCCAGGTCATTCGGGAGGCGATGGACGAGAAGGTAACCATTATCCCGCGCGGCGCGGGCACCGGCCTTGCCGGAGGCGCGGTCGGTTCAGGCTTGGTAATCGATTTTTCGCGCTACAACCGCCGTATTTCAGAATTCGACCGCGAAGGCCGCACAGTCCGGGTGGACGCGGGCGTCGTCCTCGATCAGCTTAACGATTACCTCAAGCCGCACGGCCTGCGCTTTGGCCCGGACGTCGCCACGAGCTCGCGCGCCACTTTGGGAGGCATGATCGCCAACAACTCCTCCGGCTCGCACGTGCCGGTCTTCGGCACAACGGTCGATCACCTACGCTCGCTTGAAATCGCCCTCGCGGACGGGCGCATAGTCACCGTGGGCAAGGACCACGACGGCCTTTCCGATATTCACAGCTCGGTGGGCCGCCTCGTCGAAGATTTCAGAGAGGCGATCGAGGCTCGTATGCCTGAAGGTCTTTTGAAGCAACGGCCCGGTTATGGCTTCGATCGCTGGCTGCGCGGCCACCCCGACCTCACGAGCATACTTGCCGGCAGCGAGGGCACACTTGCGTGTGTCCTCTCCGCCGAACTCGAACTGTCGCCCGTACCCTCTCGCAAAGGACTTGGCGCCATCTGTTTCGCCACGGTAGCAGAGGCGATGGAGGCGACGGTCGAGTTGCTGCACCTCGACCCGGCCGCCATCGAGCACATCGACGACGTTCTCTTCGACCAAACGAAGGGACAGCTCCAATTCAAAAAGGCGCGGGCGCTCCTCGATCTCGACGCGCAACCCTGCAAGTCGATCTTGCTGGTCGAATTTTTCGACGAGGTGGACGCGCCACTTCGCGCCCTCGAGCAAAAGCGCCTCGGGCTGCGCACGACGATATTCACCGGCGACGGAGACATGGAGCACATCTGGAACCTCCGCAAGGCTGGCCTTTCGCTACTGACGGGCCGCAAAGGCGGCGCGAAACCGACCGCAGGCATCGAGGACGTCGCCATTTCCCCGGAGAAACTGCCCGAGTACGTGGCAGGGCTCCAAACGTTGATGGATTCGCTCGGGTTGAGCGCCTCTTTTTACGGCCATGCCGCCTCGGGCCTGCTACACGTCCGGCCGGTCGTCGACCTGCACTCGGAGGAAGACCTACGTAAGTTCCGCGCCGTCGCGGACGAGGTCTCAGCGCTCGTGAAGCAGTTCAAGGGCTCTATCGCCGGTGAGCACGGCGTGGGGATTGCCCGCACTGAATACCTTTCCGAGCAAATCGGCCCGGAGCTTATGGACCTCAGCGCCCAAATTAAGGCGCTCTTCGATCCTCGAAACATGATGAACCCTGGAAAGATAGTGCCGGATGGAAGCTTCAAAATCGATACGAATCTTCGGCAGGGGGCCGGCAGCGCCATCGAGCTTCCCTTCAAGCCCTTTCTTGCTTTCGCGGCGAAAGACGAGAGTTTTCTGGGCAACCTTGAACAATGCAACGGCTGCGGGGGATGCCTGAAGGCCGGTCCAACGATGTGCCCCACCTACGTCGCTTCGGGCGAGGAGGTCATGTCGACCCGGGGACGTGCGAATACGATTCGCGCCGCGCTCGAGGCCCGCCTCGATAACCCCTCCGATCTTTTTGTGGCGGAGCTGGACGAGGCGCTGAGCAACTGCCTTTCGTGCAAGGCCTGCACGACCGAATGCCCGTCCAACGTCAACCTGGCCCTTCTCAAGGCCGAGCTTCTTCACGCGAAACACGCTTCCCGGGGCCTGCCCCTGCGTGACCGGCTCTTGAGCCGCGTTGACCTTCTCGGCGCCCTCGGGACCGCCATGCCGCGGCTTGCCAACGCGATGCTGAGCTCAGGCCTTTCCCGCTCACTGATGGAATCGTTCCTGGGCCTATCCGCGAAGCGGCGCTTGCCGGCTTACACTCGACAACGATTCGACCGCTGGTTCGCCAATCGCGAGCGGCCTGCGGATGCGCCGCGAGGCGAGGTCCTCCTCTGGGATGACTGCTTCACCCGCTACAATGAGCCAAGCATCGGTATCGCGGCCGTCACCGTCCTCGAGGCTGCGGGCTTTGCCGTAGAGATTCCCAAGGACCGCGTCTGCTGCGGCCGGCCCGCCTTTAGCACCGGGCGGCTCGACCTCGCGGCGGATTACGCGCGGGAAAATCTCCGTGTGCTTGCCGGACTCAACGCGAAAGCGCCAATCATTTTCCTTGAACCGTCTTGCTATTCCATGTTCTTCGAGGATTACGGCGAATTACACGTCAAAGGCGCCGAAGATGTCGCCGCGCGCACCTTCTTGTTCGAGCATTTCCTCGACGATGTGTTGATGGATGAACCCGGAGCCCTAACATTCCGTCCCGCTAAAGAGTCCTACGTGGTCCACGCGCACTGTCACGCCAGAGCCTTGACTGACCCCTCCTCGGGCGCTTCACTCATTGGGAAAATGCCCGGCCGTAGCGCCGCGCTCCTCGACACGGGCTGTTGCGGCATGGCGGGCGCGTTTGGCGCGCTGCGGGACAAGTACGACCTCTCGCTGAAGGTGGCGGAGCCGCTGATCGCCCAACTTCAGGCCCTGCCCAAGGACACGCGTATCGTCGCGAACGGTACGAGTTGCCGAAACCAAATTGCGCATCTCCACGGCACGGCGCCTCTCCACGTCGCCGAGGTGCTCGCGGGCGCGCTCGAGGGCCGGAGCGAATGACGACCTCGAAAACAGCCACGGCGCCCGAACCCGGCAGGGAAACACAGTTACTTGGAACCGATTGAACTTAACGCCTACTGGTCGCGTGAATTTCCAGATTGCCCGCCCGTCGGCTTCCTCTTGAGGCGCGTGTATCAGGATCGGTGGGTTAGGATCCGCAACTTTTCTGAAGACGGACGCACGCCCGAGACGCAGACGGATTACGGCGAGATGTGTTCCAGGCTGAACGAGGCGCTCTCCTACCTTTGCGGCGACAACACTGGCATCGTGCTCATCACCACGAGCTACTCGCCGGATGAGAAACCGGTACGCGATCAGAAGGTATTGCGTGAATTCGATCCAACTGCGAAGTTCCTGCACTCCGTCGGCGTCCACGAGCTTGCGCTCGAGTTCGACGCGCCGACCTACTGGCATCTGTTCTCGAGCAAATGGCAATTCGAGCCGGGGCGCTTCGACAAGGTCATGCGGCTCGTCGCCCAGGGCGCGATGTTCTCCGGCGTGTTCAACGTGATCTTGTTGGAACCTGAAACGAATAGACTAATGTGTCTGTACGAAGGCGGCGCGGACGTCATTCTGGAGGCGCCGAAGGCGCGGGACCAGTTTCGCGAAAGATTCGCTGATTGGACAGTTGACGGTCTTTGAG
>JASJYE010000151.1 GCA_030123645.1 Candidatus Hydrogenedentota bacterium
CAGCCTTGTCCTCACGGGCGCAGATAAACGCCATCTCAACCGTAAAACGCTCTAGCCTGGTTTTCGTTGTTTTTATCGATAGTAAACATGTAAATGGTTAACGCTCCTATAGTATTTCCCGAAAACCCTACTGGGACTAATTTTTCTTCGTTCGCAACTTGGTCCATAGAGGCAGTTCGTAGGGAAGTAGGTGAGAGTCGCTGACTTGTACGCATGCCTTCGGGCGATGCGAAGGCCGAGAGGCCACATTAACAATCCCGATCTATTAATTGCAAGGGACAGTCCTATGCAGACTGTATAATCATGGTTAGGCATGGACCCGGCAAAGGCGGTGTGGCGCTCGCGGGTGGTATCCTATTGCGTAGAGTTCCACAAGATGCGTGCTTGATTCGTGCCGTCGCATTTGGTTCAATCGACAGAATTCATGTTCGTCATCATGATACGAGCCATGTGCTACATTTGTGCGTCCGCCAGGCCCGGTTGACTCTTTTGACCTTGCGGGAGACTTTTATCTGGCTCCACGGAATGAACGGAGGGATTCATGAACGCTACCGAATTGCTTGCCAGGCGTGAACGACTCTTGGGCGCAGGGGCACCGCTTTTCTATCGGGAACCCATGAACATCGTGCGAGGAGACGGAGTATGGCTCTTCGATGCCGATGGTAAGCGCTACGTTGACATGTATAACAATGTTCCTTGTGTGGGGCATAGCCACCCGCGCGTGGTCGAGGCCATGCACAAGCAAGCTGGCACACTAAACGTCCATAGCCGTTATCTGCACGAAGGCCTTCTGGACTATGCGGAACGGCTGACAGACCTCCTTGCTGATTCACTGAGGAGTGTGGTCTTCACCTGCACCGGTACGGAAGCAAATGAAGTGGCCATGGCCATGGCCCGCATCGCAACCGGTGGCCGCGGGATCATCTGCACCGACGCGGCCTACCACGGCAACAGCGCCGAAGTCAGCAAACTCACGCGCGCACGTCGCGGGAAAGACGCTGAGATTCGCGCTATCCCTTATCCGCAGTGTTATCGCCCGCTGCAGGACGGTGTGTCGCCATCCGAGTTGACGGAGCTCTATCTTGAAGAAGTCCGGGCCGCCATCGATGGATTTGAAGCAAGTGGCATTGGGCTGGCGGGCATGTTGGTTTGTCCCATTCTTGCCAACGAGGGATTGCCTGACATCCCGGACGGTTTTATGCCACGCGCGGCCGAGATGGTCCGTGATGCGGGCGGTTTGTTCATTGCCGACGAAGTGCAGGCCGGGTTCTGCCGCACCGGCCGCTGGTGGGGCTACGAGGTGATGGACTTTGTTCCAGACATCGTCACGATGGGCAAGCCCATGGGGAACGGGTTGCCGCTGGCCGCCGCCGCCGCGCGAACCGAACTGGTGGACACCTTCCGCAAACGGACGCACTACTTCAACACCTTCGCCTCTAGTCCGCTTCAGGCCGCGGTCGGTATGGCGGTGCTGGACGTGATCGAAGATGAAAACCTGCGTCAGAACGCCGCCAAGGTTGGTGAATACCTGCGCGATAAACTGGCCAAACTGCAGGATCGCTGCGCGCCCATGGCCGACATTCGCGGCCACGGCTTGTTCATCGGGTTGGAGTGGGTGAGCGATCGGTCCGCCAAGACCCCCGACCGCGAAAACGCCGTGGATTTCGCCAATCGCATGAAGGACAAAGGGTTCCTAATCAACAACGCCGGGGCCTTGGGCAATGTTCTCAAGATTCGCCCACCGCTGGTGTTCCAACAAGAACATGCCGACTTGTTTCTCACTGCTTTCGAAGAAACCCTGGGTGAAATCGATGGCGCAGCTTGAGACCGGCGTCTTGCTGGAGGTCGCTAAGCGGGCGTTGGTAGAGTGGGATCTCTGCGTCGCGCAGATCGAACTCATCTCGGTTTCCGAGAACCGCGTATATCGCGTGGATACCGACGCCGGCGAAGCCTACGCCCTGCGCATCCATCGCCCCGGCTATCACAGCCTTGCGGAACTGTATGCCGAACAACAATGGACGGCCGCGCTAAACCAGGCAGGCATCGGAGTACCGGTGCCAAAGACGACTCGGGACGGTCGAGGCTATGCGACGGTCCCGTTGCCCGGCTCGGCAGAGACCCGGCACATCGGCCTCGTCGAATGGATTGACGGGGTGACGCTCGCGAGCATCCTGGAACAAGAGAGTGACGAACGAGCGCTGGGGCTCCATTTCGACCAACTGGGCCGCTTCGCCGCCCGCATCCACAATCAGGCGGTCAACTGGCAGATACCCCCCGATTTCCAACGACATGCGTTCGACGCGGACGGCCTGATGGGTGATGCGCCGTTCTGGGGCCCGTTCTGGGACCTTCCGGAATTGAAGGATGCCGAGCGCCGGCATATCCTCAAAGCGCGTAGCACTATCCATCAGGCCTTGTCTGATTACGGCAAAGAGCCGGAGACCTACAGCCTGATCCACGCCGATTTGCATCCCTACAATCTTCTCGTAAACGGAGAGAAGGTGTCCGTGATCGACTTTGATGATGCCGGTTTCGGCTGGCATCAATACGAACTGGCGGTCGCACTCTTCCACTACCAGGACAAACCCCACTTCGACGCAGTTCGCGATGCTCTGATCGCCGGCTACCGATCCGAACGCTACCTCGACGACGCGGCTATCGAGCTGTTGCCTATGTTTCTGTTAATCCGCGCGCTGGTCTTGCTCGGTTGGATTCATGCGCGGCCAGAGCACAACAAAAGCGATAGGCTACGTAAACTGATCCGGCTGGCTTGCACCCAAGGGGAGGAATTTCAGGGCTAGTTCGAGCATGTTGGCGTTACGATTCGTTCTCGATGACAAGGAAAACCCGTAATACACGGGCTTTGGAGTCAGGCTGAGTTTCTTGACCATGGCGCTACAGCGCGACTTCAGGCCGCTGGTCCGCCACGTGCGTCACCTGTTCGAAGGCGTAAGCGAGACGAAGCACGTCGATCTCACGACGGTACGGTCCGACGATCTGAATGCCCACGGGGAGTCCATCCGGTGTGAACCCGCAGGGCATCGACATTGCCGGATGTTCCGTCAGCGTGATGAACGAACAGCTCATCATCCAGTCGATATAGGTGTGCATTTGGACTCCGTTGATTTCCCCTACCCATTCGGTCTCGACGGGAAAAGGCACGACTTGCGAAACAGGCAGGAGCAGGAAATCGTAGGTGTGAAAGAACTCTCGCACGCGATGACAGAGTTCGACGCGCTTGGCCTGGGCTTGAGCCACATCAAGCGCGCTGAGTTTCAGACCCTCCTCGGCGTTCCAGATGACCGTCTCCTTCAACAGATCGCGGTGTTCAGCCAGATGTTTTGCATGCGCTTGAGCGAAACTGTGCGCCCGCAACACCTGGAAGATCTTCGCGGCGCCGCTGAAGTCAGGATGCGCTTCCTCTACAAGACAGCCCAAGTCAGTGAACTTGGGCAGTGCCTTCTCGATCACGTCCGTCACCGCCGTCTCCACTGGAAACTGCCCAAGGTCTCGGCTCCACGCGATTCGGGTTCCCCTGACGTCATGGTCCAGTGACTCCGTGAAGCGATGGGGATTTTCGGGGATTGAAATGGAATCGCGCGGATCGGGACCGGCCATGGCGGCCAGCAATAGCGAAGTGTCGCCCACGCACCGGGCCATGGGACCCAGGACCGGCAGCGAGTTCCACGGCTGAGTATTTGGATATTGCGGAATCCTGCCCGGAGAAGGCCGAAGCCCAACGACGTTGTTAAAGCTGGGTGGATTTCGGACCGAGCCACCGAAGTCGCTGCCGTCTGCAATCGGGGTCATCCCACAAGCGAGTGACACCGCCCCGCCGCCGCTGCTCCCCCCGCACGTCTTTGTCAGATCGTAGGGATTGCGAGTCACGCCATACACGGGGTTGAAGGTCTGCGAGCCGGCTCCAAATTCGGGTATGTTCGTCTTGCCAATGACGATCGCGCCCGCGGATTTCAGCCGTTCGACGACCGGCGCGTCCTTGTCCGGTACGAAGTCCTTGTAGATGGGCGAGCCATAGGTCGTACGGATGCCCTTCGTATCTACGAGGTCTTTGATAGCGATGGGCAGTCCGTATAGAGGCCCAAGCGTTGCGCCCTTCGCAAGATTCTCGTCCGCCCGCGCAGCCTGCTCCAAGGCCCGCTCCGGCAACAGGGTGCAGATGGCATTGACCTTCGGGTTGACCCGCTCGATCTGCTCCAGGTGCGCCGCCATTACCTCATGAACACTAAGGTCGCGCCGGCGGATGAGTGCCGCGAGTTCCAGGGCTGTCTTGAAACAAAGCTCCGGAGCGGCGGTACCGGTTCCCGTGGCGTCGCCAGCGATCATCCCCCGGGTTTCATCATCATCATAGTTCCTTTCGCCTGTTTTTTCGAAGCCCGCGCTTGATCTAGCGAGTTGCATCTGATTGAATCGCCAACGTTCATCTTCAGAATCATAATCCGAAACACGAATTACATTTATGCGCCCGTCACTTGCGCCCGACTGTCACGAATTGAGGATCGCTGGGTTTCGAAGCTCTGACCGGCAACGCCGCGACGCCCATCGTCAGACGTGTTCAAACTCCGTGCGCAAGATGATCTCCGCCTGCATTTCAGGCGATAGGCGCGTGAAGTAATCTGAGTACCCGGCGACTCGCACCATCAGATCCTCATATCCCTCGGGGTTTTCCCGGGCCTTCCGTAGCGTGTCCGTATCGACTACGTTCACCTGCGTCTCGAACCCGCCGCGTTCAAGGAATGTCAACACTAAGTCGCGCAGCGCCGTCAAACCTTTCTTCGACTCGAAGAGCTTCGGCGTGAATTTCATGTTGAAGGCCAACCCGCCGATCATCGGACTGTGGTCCCAAGAGGTTGTTGACAAGATGGCGCTCGTTGGACCGTTCTTCTCCCGGCCCTGCGCAGGACCACAGCCGTCTGCGAAGGGAAAGCCCGCGCGGCGCCCATCGGGTGTAGCCCCGCATTCGCGCCCCAGCCTCTCATGCATGATCCAACAAAAGGCGCCCGGTACGAATGGGCTTCCGTCCGGCTCGATCCGATGTCTCGTGCACTCCTCGCGCAGGGTCTCCACGATCTCCCCGAATTGCGCGTCCACCTCGGGGCAATCCTGACCGTATTTCGGGTAACTGTCTAAGAATCGGCGCCGCACATCCTCGCGGCCCTCGAAATTGTTCTCGAGGATTTCGCTCAATTCCCCAAAGGTCAAGTCCCCCTTCTCGAACACCTCCTGCCGGATTACATACAGAGAATCCGTCAGGTTCGCCAGACCGACGAAGGAGCACTCGACCCAATTGTACAAGGCGCCGCCGTCGTCAATGTCGCGGCCCCGCGCGATGCAGTCCCGTGTGAAGGCACTTTGAAGCGGCTTCCGTCCGTGTTCTTTCCGGATTTTTCGCGATTCGTTTTCATGGGCCACCGCCCTCGCCATCCGCTCCGCGAATCGTGCGAAATAGGCCCGCTTGAAGCCCTCGAAATCCATCGCCGGGTCCGTGGTTTCGGCCTGCGCGCGGATTTCCTCCAGCAAGATCTTGCAGGTGCTGAAGTAAGGACTCGCCACCCAGACGTTGCTGCCGCGGGCCGGCGTTATCTCGACACAGGTGGAACTCGTGTAGTGGCAAGCCTCATCCGGAGGCGTCCCTAAGGCCTTGAGCCCCGATTGAATGGTCTCATCTCCGAAGAAGACGGGATTGGGGTTCCCTGCTCCAATGATTTCGACGCCCAATTCCACCAGGTCCTGTGGGGTGCCCTCATGCCAGCAAATGCCCACCGAGGGGTAGATCAGACGCGTTCGGCGCAACGCCTCGACGCAAAGATATGACAGCTCATTCGTCACGTCATTGCCCTCGGCATTCCGCCCGCCGACCATCGCAGACATCGCCAAGCCATCTGGAATGTACTCGTTGATAAGCAAATAAAGCGATTCGATGAGTTCGAGCGTCTCGCCGGCAGGAGCATCGCCGGTGTAGAACGGATACAGCGTCCGATCGAGATGGCCCGGCACGACCAAGCCCACATCTTCGCCGAACATCACGCCGAAAGTGATCAGCCAGAGTAGTTGAATCGCGTCGCGAAAAGACCGGGGTGCCCCGTGGGCAATGTGCCTGCACGAATCGCCGATATCCCTGAGTTCCTCCAGCCGCTCCGGTGACGCTCCCGGCATTGCGCGGCCGGCCGCAGTTGCAGCGTTCTCAATCATGGCCGAAAGACCTTCGAGGGCGAATAGAAAAGACTGATAGGCATCGGCAGCTTCGGGGGACGCACCGTCCATACGTTTACGGATGCCGCGGCTCACGCCGTCAATCCCCTCGGCCATGACTCGCTCGACATCGAGTTCGCAGTGACCCGTTTGCCCGCGCGGCACGGGGTAGCCGGCCATGAACTTCCGCGCATCCTCGTACTCCGAATCCGGAACCTCCG
>JASJYE010000152.1 GCA_030123645.1 Candidatus Hydrogenedentota bacterium
GCAAGCCCGGGCTAAGGGATCCACATACCCACAAGCCCCGGAGGGGCGGCAGAAGTCACGTCCTTGCGCGAAGTCTCTGTCGCCCCTGCGGGGCTTATCGCACCGGGCACTGCCCGGCACCGCATCAGAGACGCGAGAGTTTTGGTCTCTGGGAAAAACCGCAAAAACTATAGTCTAGGAAGGGACCCATGGGCGAATTTGAGGGAAAAGTCGTGTTGGTAACCGGAGGTACGCGCGGGATCGGCAGGGCTTGCGCGGCGCGGTTCGCGCGTGCGGGGGCGAATGTCGCGATTTGCGGGCGTGGGCAGGAAACGACGCAGGCGGCCGCGACGGCGCTCTCGGAGGAGACGGGCGGCAAGGTCGAAGGCTATAGGGCGGACATCGCCGACGCGGCGGAGGTTGATGCGATGTTCAAGGCCGTGTCGGAGCGGCTGGGCCCGGTTTCGATTCTGGTGAACAACGCGGGTATCACGCGCGACGGCCTGCTGATGCGGATGAAGAATGATGTGTGGAACGATGTGCTGGAGACGAATCTCAACGGGACGTTTTACTGCTGCAGGGCGGCTTGCCGGGGGATGATCAAGGCGCGCTCAGGGCGGATTATCAACGTATCGTCAATTATCGGCATTCGCGGGCAGGCCGGACAGACGAATTATTCCGCCGCGAAGGCGGGGATCATCGGGTTCACGAAGTCGCTCGCGCAGGAGCTTGCGCCGCGCAACGTGACAGCGAATGTGGTCGCGCCCGGATACATCGAAACGGACATGACGGCCGGCTTTAGCGAGGCGGCGCGAGAAAAGCTGCTCGCAACGATCCCGGCGGGACGCGAGGGGTCGCCAAAGGAGATCGCAGCGGCCGTCGCGTTTCTTGCGGGCGATGACGCGTCGTATATTACCGGGCACGTGCTTTGCGTCGACGGCGGCCTTGGAATGTAGCCAGCAGTATGAGGGCAGCCAAGGCGTACGCGGCCGGTTGCAGGGCTTCGAGTACGAGTTCCGCGAGGAACAGGACGGGGATCAACGCGTATCGAACGATGGCGGCCAAGGCGCTGTTGTCCGCGACGCGGCGCGCGATCGGCGGGCTCACACGGTAGTACGTATCCACGAAGGCCGTGCCGAGGGCGCCGCGAAGCAGGATTCCGTCGCGCAGAGCGCGCAGGGTGTCGATTTCAGCGGCGAGGGGCGTGCCGTATGCCGCCGTGGCGATGAGACATCCGCCGCTGGGCCCGCCGGGCGTGCGGATGGGTTCAGACCCGTCCAATCCCGGGCTGGTCGCCGCGATCACGAAGTCGCTCATGACGCCGCCCTGGGCGATCACGTTATTGTATTCGGTGAGGTTGTCCGTACAGTCACCATCGAGGTCGCCGGTCGCCGAGAAGGGCTCGTTCGTGGCGCGGGCGGGGGGCTCGCACTCCGCCACGGCAGAGGTCACGGCGCCGTAGTCTCCGGTCAACATGATTGGGGGGTCGGACATCGCGAGGGCGTCTTTCACGGCGGCCTCGAGCGAGGCGCTGCCCGCGGCAAGAAAGGCAACGAGACTCCGGACGTCCTGAACGCCCGCGGCGGCAGCTTCGCTGTCCAACACGCTCAGGTCCGCTTCGCCCTCGAGGACGATCAGGTTGACGTTGTAGGCATCGAACAGCGCCGCGCTCATGGATTCGGCGGCGAAAGGATCGCAGACGACGGCTTCCATCAGGGCCAAAGAGGCGCTGTCCGGGAGTTCGTCGGCATCGAGATCGTTCGTTCCACCGGCAAAGGCGGCGGAGAATGCGGGGTAATCTTCGATCGCCCGGCCAATGGTGTCGCAGGGCTCCACGGGATCCACGAACAGGGGCGGGTCGAAGAAGACCTCTGCTGTAATGGCATCGACGAAGTATTCATCCGGGTCGCCCACGAGCGAAGTCGTAACAGAATAAACAACTGTAAAGGCCGGATCGTTGATTTCGTCGCGTGTCAGATCCAGGGCCCAAAGATCGCCGGGGCCGCCCAGCACGACCACGGAATCTTCTGTTCCCCAGTTGTCGCCATCAAGTCTCCAGCCTTCGATACCTCCGCGGTTCCCGTCCGGTTTTACCAGCTGAGCGAAAGGGGCCGGGTTTGATTGAAGGTTTCCCGTGGCGCTGTGCCGCTCGACCGTGACCTGAACTCCTGTAATCGTCGCTCCCAAGGGTACGGTGAAGCCGAAATTTGACGCGTCGAGACTCCCCCCCGACTCTCCCGGAGCCAGTGAGTTGCTTGCATACTCGTCATCGCTGAGCTTGGCGTTGTCTGGACTTGTCCACGGGTCAGCCCCGCCATTTGCTACTGTTCCCGGGGATCTAGAGCCGGTAGTATCGCCGTAGACAGAGCTACAAGCGAGCGCTGCTGCGAGCATGACGACTCGTAATACCGTTCCCGCGCCGGTACATCTTAGAAGAGGCATCATTTTCATACTCCGTGCCGAGAAAGCTCCCGTGGGGCCCAAGCTAATGGGTCCGCAAACGCGAATATACATGGCCCGATATTAGATGTAAATCCGCAATCGGTTTTTGAAATGCGCTGGATTCGCCAGCAGACGGGTGCCGTGGAGCGATTTGAGACTCTTGATTGTTGTAGAGAAATAACATAAAGTATGACTTTCTGGAAGAAATTCTAATCGTGGCCGGTAGCGCGGGAATATGCTTTCGTATTGGACTTAAGGAGACACCATACCATGCCGTACATACGGAATCTAGCGAAGCTGGGCGCGATGGGCGTGTTCGCGGTTGCGATCGCGGTGGCGGGCGCGGGCCTCGCGCAGGAATTGGACCCGACGGGTGACTGGGACATCGAGATCGACATGGGCGGATCGCCGATGATGGCCTCGCTGACGGTGATGAAGAACGATGACGGGACCTATTCGGGCACGTTGAATTCTCCAATGGGAGAATTGACGCTGGAGAATGTCGTGTATGTGCCAGGGGAATCGCTGAGCTTCAACGAGACGGTCGGCGAGGGCGAAACGGCGATGGAGTTCAAGTTTGAAGGGCTGTTCTCGGGCCCGGACAACTTCGAGGGCTTCCTCGAGAGCGCCATGGGCTCGATGACAGTGAAGGGCAAAAGGGCGGCTTTGGAATCTCCGATCGCGGGCACTTGGAAGATTACTAGCGAGTCGCCGATTGGGACGCTGGAACGCGACCTGGTGGTGTACAAGAGCGGGAAGGCGAAGTACGTGACGGAAGAGCAATCGTTCACCGTCGAGAATTTGACCGTCGAGGCCAATGCCGTGAAGTTTGACGTCACGCTGGAGATCCAAGGCCAGGAGTTGCCGCTCGCGTTTGAAGGGACCTATGATGGGGACAGTTTAACGGGCCAGTTCCTCATGGACGGGAATGCTGTCTCGGAAGTCTCGGGCACGAAGGCGCCTGCCACGGGCCTGGAGAGCGTCGAGGGCGACTGGGAGATTCGCGCGGATACGCCGCTGGGCGAGTTGGTGGCGAATCTGACGCTGGCGGATGACGCATCGAAATTGAGCACGGATGAAGGGGAATCGGAGGTCACTAACCTGCAAATCGATTCTGACTTCGTGCAATTCGACGTGACGGTTATCTTTGAAGGCGGCGAATATGAAGTGACCTTCGAGGGCTACAACAAGGGCGACACGCTCGACGGGGATTTCCTGATGGGCGGAAGCCCGATCGCGTCTGTGGTGGCGACGCGCTTGGCGTCTGATTGACGCCGAATAAGGATCGTTACAATCGAGGGTGGATGCGCGGCACGGTGTATCCGCCCTCGTTCTTTTGCGCTCGGATCGTGCTTAGAGCATTTTGAATAAAACTGTGTCCACTCTGACGTCGTCGCGGGTGCCAATACGAGACCGGACGTTCCGGCGCCAAACTTGTTTGGGGGTGTGGTAGGAGCTGAGGTATAACCAAGGCACCCTCAAGCTGCGCTTGGCGGTGGCACCCCGATAAGTCGAGCGATTGTAACGCGGACAGCCGAAGGCGCAGTAGCAGAAAATGGACACAGTATTGTTTAAGATGCTTAGGACCGCAGGGCGTCTTCGTAGCCGAAGGAGTCGATGCTGTGGAGATCGGTGCGGCCCATGAGCGCCTTGTCGATGGCGTGGGCGGCTTCGCGGCCTTCGTGGATCGCCCAAACGACGAGGGACTGACCGCGCCGGGCGTCGCCTGCGGCCCAAACCTTTGGATGGCTGGTGCGGTAGGCATCGGGGCCGCTGGAGCCATAGGCTGCCTTGATGTTCTTGCCGCCGTCGAGGTCGAGGTCGAGTTCTTCGGCGATGGTGGGCTCGGGATGCAGGAAGCCCAGGGCGAGCAGGACGAGGTCGGCCTCCCAGATGAATTCGCTGCCGGGGATCTCTTTCAATTGCGGATAACCGCCCTGCGGCGTTTCCCATTCGAGGAGAACGGCTCTAACGCCTTTAACCTTACCGTTGTAGCCTATGAACTCTTTGGTGAGCACGCTCCAGTGTCGCTCGCCGCCTTCCTCGTGGCTCGTGGAGGTGCGTAAAATCAGCGGCCAATCCGGCCACGGGGTCAATTCGTTCTGCTCCGAGGGGGGGCGGGGCATTAGCTCGACGGAGAGCACATTGGAGGCTCCCTGCCGAATGCAGGTTCCGTGGCAGTCCGACCCGGTGTCGCCCCCGCCTAAAACGAGGACGGTCCTGTCTTTCGCGAGGATGTCCGTGCCGGGCACGTCCTTGCCCGCGACGCGGCGGTTTTGCTGTGGGAGGAATTCCATCGCCATATGAATCCCGTCCAACTCGCGGCCGGGAACGTTGAGGTCGCGGCCTTGGGTCGATCCAATGGCAAGAAGGACCGCGTCGTACTCGTCGATGAGGTTTTGTGCGGGGATGTCGACGCCTATCTCCGTATCGAAAACGAAGTTTACCCCTTCTTCCCGCATCTGTTCGACGCGCAGATGGATGTGGTGCTTCTCGAGCTTGAAATCGGGGATGCCGTACATCAGCAAACCGCCGGGTTCGTCGTCGCGCTCGTAGACTGTGACTTCATGCCCTGCGCGCCGGAGCTGCTGGGCAGCGGCGAGGCCAGCGGGACCTGAACCCACGACGGCGGCCTTTTTTCCGGTTAGCGTTTCGGGGGGCTCTGGGCGGATCCAGGCTTCCTGCCAGCCGCGGTCGGCGATTGCACTCTCGATCGTCTTGATGGTGACGGCGGGCTCATTGATAGCGAGTACACAGGCGGATTCGCAGGGCGCTGGGCACACGCGGCCGGTGAATTCGGGAAAATTGTTGGTCGAGTGGAGGACGGAGAGTGCTTCTTCCCAGGCGTCGTCCTTCACGAGGTCGTTGAAATCGGGGATGATGTTCCCAAGGGGGCAGCCCGTGTGACAGAAAGGGACGCCGCAGTTCATGCAGCGGTAGGCCTGCCTGCGCATGTCATCGTTCGAGAGAAGGCCCTCGAACTCGCGCCAGTGTTGGATGCGGTCCTCGATGGCCTCGCGCGGAGGAATCACGCGGTCGAAGACCATGAAGCCGCGTTCTTTATTCGGGAACATGGGAAACCCAATCCGTCTCGACGGCGCGCAACTCGCGCAGCACGCGTGCGTAATCGCGCGGCATGACGCGCTTAAAATTCGGCAGGGACTCCTCCCAGGCGTTCAGGATGCCCTGGGCCACGGTGCTGCCGGTGTAGCGCGCGTGGCGCTGGAGCATGAACCGCAGCTCCGGAATGCTCTCGCGATGCATGGTCTTGATATCGACCATTCCGGTGTTGCAACGCTTGGCGAAGGTGCCGTCCGCATCCCACACGAAGGCGATGCCGCCGCTCATTCCCGCGGCGAAGTTTCGGCCGGTCTCGCCGATAATCACGACACGCCCGCCGGTCATGTATTCGCAGCCGTGGTCGCCGACGCCTTCGACGACGGCCCACGCGCCGCTGTTGCGCACGCAGAAACGCTCGCCCGCCCGCCCGCGGATGTAGCAGTGGCCGCTGGTGGCGCCGTATAGCGCAACGTTGCCGATCAGGATATTCTCCTCGGGTACCAGCGGGGAGTCTGCGGGCGGTCTAACGATGATTTTCCCTCCGGACAGGCCTTTGCCGAGGTAGTCGTTGGCCTCGCCGACGACGTTGAGCGTCACGCCGTCGATCACGAAGGCGCCGAAGCTTTGGCCGGCCACGCCGAAGCAGTCGATTCGAACCGTGTCCTCCTGGAGCTTGCCGCCGTACATTCCGAGGTGGTGGCGGCGGGTCAATTCGCTCGAGAGCATGGTCCCGACGGTGCGGTTCGTATTGCGGATATTGATGGAGAAGTGGACCGGGGCCTTGAAATCGAGGGCCGGCTTCGCCTTCTCGATGAGTTGATTGTCGAGGGCCTTGTCAATACTGTGGTCCTGCTTCTCACTTTGATATAAGGTTTCGCCTTCCCAAGGCGTGGGCATGTAAAGAATCCTTGAGAGGTCGAGCTTGCGCGCCTTCCAGTGG
>JASJYE010000503.1 GCA_030123645.1 Candidatus Hydrogenedentota bacterium
TTTGTTGCCATGCCGGTTTTCCAGTTGACAGACGAGCTCGTCTTCCCTTCGCCGGATCTGGCCACGCAGGAGGGCCTGCTGGCCGTTGGCGGCGACCTCACACGTGACCGGCTGCTTCTGGCCTATAGGGAAGGTATCTTTCCGTGGTACAGCGAAGGAGACCCGATGTTGTGGTGGTCTCCAGATCCGCGGATGGTCCTGTTCCCCGGCGAATTCAGGTGCTCGCGAAGCTTGCGCCGACTCGGCCGCAGCGGACGCTTCAAAATTACCGCGGACAGCGCCTTTGCGCGGGTCATCGAGGCGTGTGCGAGGATGCCTAGGCAGGGCCAGGGCGGGACCTGGATCACAACGGCGATGGCGCGCGCTTACTCCGATCTGCACGCCGCGGGCTACGCGCACTCGGTCGAATGCTGGGACGGCGATCGGCTTGTGGGGGGCCTGTATGGGGTCTCGCTCGGAAGGTGTTTCTTCGGCGAATCGATGTTCTCGAAAGTCTCGAACACTTCCAAGCTGGCGTTGTGGGCGCTTGTGGAGCAGCTCGAGCGCTGGAATTTTTCGATTATCGACTGCCAGATTTACAACGAGCACCTCGCAGGGCTCGGCGCGCGATGCATCCCGCGCGAGGAATTCCGCCGGCTCTTGCGCCAGGGCCTCGAAAACGAAACCCGTAAGGGCCGTTGGCAATTGGACACGGACGCTTTTGAGAAGAGCAGGAATCAGGGACCGGTGTGATTGTCTGGTCTCGAGAAAAACGCCGCGCAGTTCATAGGTTATGATATTTGGCTGGCGCCCGCGAAAACCGCCTCGGGATTCGGCGCCACAAAGCGACACCATAGTGAAAGGACGAGATACATGAAACTCACACATCTCATCGCAAGACTCTGTCTGCTTACTGCATCGTGGCTTGCCGTTGAGGGTTGCTCACGCACCGACCAAGAAACCAGTGCGAGCGAATATACACGCGTAGAAATCTCAAGTGCTTCGATAGATGAACTGCGCGCACTTATCGATGCCGAGAAGGGCTCGGTCGTCGTTGTCAATTTCTGGGCGACGTGGTGCCCCCCTTGCGTCACCGAAATGCCGGGCTTGGCGCGCTTCTACCGAAACTACCATGGTCCAGACGTGACCTTTCTCAGTTTCTCCGGGGATGACCCCGGCACGATGGGTGAGAAGGTCAGGCTCTTTGTCAATTCATACGAAATCCCATTCGCGGTGTGGGTGATGGAGGAAGCCGAGCGGGAGCTGCTCAACGCGGGACTCGGGGTTAATTGGGACGGCCTTTATCCGACCACCTTCCTCTTCGCCCGTGATGGCTCCCTTGCCCAAACGTGGGAAGGAGAGGTTAGCTATGAGGCGCTCTCTGAGGCCGTGGAAAGGGCAACCGGGCAACAGAACGGCCAAGAACCGCAGCCAAATTGACGCTCGGGATTCCGCGGGGGTTTCCGGGCGGATCTTACTTGACAGTGATTTTGGCATGTGCTAATATCCGCGAAAGTTTATCAGCACTCTAGGCCAAAGAGTGCTAAAATTCGCCGCCCTTGCCAATGTGGCAGTCCGTTGGCGGCGATTCGACCCCTAAGTTCTTGAGACCAAGTACGTTCACTGAATATATCGGAAGGAGAATCTACGATGGCCAAGCAGATGGTTTTTGGTCTGGAAGCCCGAACCGCCCTTCTTAAGGGCGCGGACGTGCTCGCCGATGCGGTGCGGGCGACACTCGGACCGAAAGGCCGTAACGTCCTGCTGGAGAAGTCCTTTGGCGCGCCGAATATCACCAAAGACGGCGTCACGGTAGCCAAGGAGGTCGATCTGCCTGAGCCCTTCGAGAACATGGGCGCTCGCATGATTCGCGAGGCGGC
>JASJYE010000504.1 GCA_030123645.1 Candidatus Hydrogenedentota bacterium
CGCCGCCAGGTGGTTTTGGTGCCGTCGAATCGCCCGCCGCATCGCTAAGACCCGCTGCCGCGCGGCGCCGTTTCGCAACGTCTTCGCCACAATCCGAAGCGTTCCCCACAGGCCCTCGTCAGCGAGCACGCGGCGCGGTTCCAACAAATGAAAGGGCGCGGTTTCCGTCTTCTGAATCTCGAAGCCGGCGCCTTCCACCAGCGCCCGCCATTCCGACTGCGTCTGCGGGCGCGTCCCCACATGGGTAACCCCGGTCAGACTCTTCTCAATGGCGCTTTTCGTTTCCTCATCCAGATCGTCCGGTGTCAGGCACACTTCATGGAACCCGTAGCGCCCGCCCGGTTTCAAGAGACGCGCAGCCTCGGCAACGATGCGGACCTTGTTCGCGGCCGTCTGCATTGTGAGCATCGCTTCCCCATAGACCACCGTCGCCGATGCCTCAGGCAGCCCCGTCTCCTCGGCGCGGCCTTGGACGCATCGCTGATTGGGCCCCGTCAGATACTCAGAAACCAACCCCACCGAAGCGGCGTCGCGCTCGATGGCCGTGTACCGCGCCGGATTCCGCGCGAGCGTCAGCCTTGCCGTCGCACCCACCCCGGGGGCGAACTCCACGACCTCATCCGACGATCCAATGTCCAGGTCGTTCAGCATTCGGCGGGTCAACTCCATGCCGCCGGGGCGAAGCACCCGTTTTCCCAAGCGGGCGAACAAGGTATAGATGGGCATCTTGGAATAATCCAAGTGCTCTCCGGGCTTGGGATGGTTGGCGATACTCAAGGCCTTCCTTCCTCTCCGGTGTGCGTCACCGTCCCATGAACGAGGTCGGCGACCCGCCCGCGAGTTCCCCACTCACTACACGTCTCCGTTGCCCCTCTTCCAACCTCCACAAAGGAAACAAAGGGGATTCAATAGACAATGTTGCACTCTCACACGATTTTTCGCGGCCCCACGGTGTCATTCTAAGCGCAGCGTGGCAATCTCTTCAACCTGCGAATCCACACCGTCCGTGACAACTCGAAGAATTAGCCACGGATTCTACGGATGAAACGGATTCGATTTGTGTCTATCCGTCCCACACGTCCAAGCCGTGACGAGAAGGGCGTTTCCGGCAGGACCCGGCCGGCGCAACGATTCGAGCCGTCCGTGCCATGGCGGCAGCTCACCGGAAAAACGCTCGGAATACAATAATTAAGTATTGTGTCCCCGGAATTCCCGCAAAGTCTTTGATCTATCGTATCGGTTATTCGCAGGGTCCTGTCAATTCCTCTAGACTTTCTGGTCGAATATGATCCCGGTGATCTTTCGGAATAGGACGTCCAGCCGGAGCGCCTCTTCGAGAGGTATTTGCCGGATCACCTCATTCTTCGCATTCACGATTTCGACCACGAACTGATCGGTCGCTTCATCGACATGAATTCGCGATCCGGTCCGTACCTTGTCCCGACTCTTGGAAACGATGGTCTCGACGGCCATTTGGGCCGTCCTATCGTCGTCTAACTCGACCGGGTCCGGCGGCTGTGGGGCAGGGACACGAACCGGCGCCGAGGGAGGCGCAACCGGTGGCTCGAAACGCTGAGGTGTCAGCCCGTTGATAACCATGTTACGATTCCTTTACCAAAGCACCGCGCGCGATCCTTGCAAGCGCGCGTTTGGCTTTCTAAACGAGAAGCTGCAGCGCGTTCTGAGGGACGAGGTTCGCTTGCGCCAGAATGGCCGTGCCGGCAGTTACCAGGATCTGGGCCCGCGTGAACGCGATGGTCTCCAGGGCGATATCCGCGTCCCGGATCGCGCTCTCCGAGGCCGCCGAGTTCTCTTCCTGAATCGCCAGTATGTTGATCGTGAACTCGAGCCGGTTCTG
>JASJYE010000153.1 GCA_030123645.1 Candidatus Hydrogenedentota bacterium
ATGAAAAAAGCATTCCGAACTTACTTACCGGGCGCAATCATCTGTCTTGCGCTGGTCGGATGGCTTGGACTTCGCCTAGACCTTGAGCAGTTTCTCAATGCACTAGCTTCAGCTTCCGCCTGGGCGGTCATTGCGACACTGGCTGTTGTTTACGTGAGCCGATTCTCGTTCAGGCGAAGTGCATCCGCTCGATAATTTTTGTCCTGCTCTTTGTCATTCGACACAGTATCCATCGTTGAAGGCACTCGAAAACCTTGACTCTCATACGCCACTCTGCTTAGATCTATTGCCTATCTTCAAGGATTATACTCAACGGTCGACGACTACTGATTTACACCCATCACTGAGAGACTTCACTGCAGTGGCTGGAACGGACTCATGGATTCCAGAGAGCGACTACTCCAGACATTCTCGTTTGCTGGGAACTGTGTTCCTCCCCGCTACGAAAGCGAGTTCTCCGACGAAGTTATCCAGGCTTGGCATGTTCAAGGCTTGCCAGCTGGCCGCGCTCCTGAGGAGTTCTTTGGCTTGGACCCCCGTGAGAGTTTGGGCATTCGATGGCGCCGGCATCCACGCCAAAGGCAGTCTATTGTCGATGATGAAGCCAGCCTGGATGCGGTCTTGCGCGAATTCGACGCGGGCGATCCCAGGAAGTTCCCCGCGAATTGGGACGTTCGAGTTCGCGGCTGGCAGGATCGCCATTTCGCCTTGTTTGCGAGTCCGTGGAACGAAGGTCTTCTCCAAGTCATCGGCATATCTGGCGGTGAATCGCTGCGGCGTGCACTGGTCGGGCTGTGCGAACGGCCCCACCTGGCGAAGGCGGCTATGGACCGTTACGCCGACTACGTCGAAGGGCTACTGGTCCGGGCGCTGTCGAAAGTGAAACTGGACTACGCCGTGCTGTATGAACCCATCGCCTCAAATCATGCACCGGTCATATCCCCGGCGATGTATGAGTGCTTCGCGCTGCCTGCGCTACGCCGCGTTGTCGAGTGCCTCGAAGGGCACGGGGTTGAGTTCCGTTTCATGTGGTCTGCGGGCCAAGTCAACTCGCTTATCCCGTTGTGGCTGGACGCCGGCATCAATGGACTGATCCTCAACCAAGCCGGCCAGGCCGGCATTACGTACGGCGCTCTGCGCAGGGAGTTCGGCCCAGAATTGCTTTTCTTCGGCGGGGTAGACTGGCGCTCGGTGGTGAAGGGCCCCGAGACCACAGACATGTTCCTCGAACGGGAAGTCCGCCCCGTGCTCGAAGAGGGCGGGTACATTCCCCATCTCGATGACACGGTCCGTGCCTACATGCCATTCGATCACTTCCGGCACTACCGCCGCAGACTGGACGCGCTCGTTGACGAGGTCCTTGCATGACGGTTTGCCGAGGATGTGACCCTATGCCGGCGGCTGGTGGCGGAGTGATGTAAAGTATCCCAACCGAAAAGGTGAGGTCCGAATGACAAGTAGAGAACGCGTTCTGGCGGCAATCCGGCACCAGGAGCCTGATAGGGCGCCCATCGACTTGGGGGCGATGGGTTCGACGGGTATCCAGGCTATCGGTTATAGCAAGCTCAAGGTGCTTCTCGGTATCGACGAAGGTCAGACGCGAGTCTACGACACCATGCAGCAGCTTGCGGTAGTCGAGAAGCCCATATTTGAGCGATTCCACTTGGATGTCGTGAGCGTGAGCAGCGGACTTGGCGCCGAATCGGAAGCGTGGAAGCCGTGGGTGCTGCCGGATGGGTCGGATGCCTACGTCCCCGTCGGCTTCAATCCGGAAAGCGACGGGGCAGGCGGGTATGTGGTGAAGGACTCCAAAGGAAACGTGCGCATGCGCGCCCCGGAAGGCTGCCTGTACTTCGAGCCGGCCTACCACCCGCTCGCACAAATGACAACCGCATCCGAACTCGAAGACTGGAACCCCAGAACGCTCTCCGACGAGTATCTCGACGGCCTCCGCGTCAACGCCAAGTTCCTCTCCGAAAACACGGACTACGCGATACTCGGCGGATTCGGGGGCAATATTCTCGAGGCGGGACAGTCTCTTCGCGGGTGGGGACAATTCATGATGGACATGGCCGCCGATCCGGAATTCACCCATGCGATGCTCGACAAGTTGACGGCCTTGCATCTTGCGAACCTAAAGCGCTACCTGGAGGCGGTGGGGGACTACATCCAGATAATCCAGATGGGTGACGACCTGGGCACGCAATCCGCCACGCAGCTCTCGCTCGCTATGTATCGGGAGTATATCAAGCCGCGCCACAAAGCCATCTATCAATACGTCCGCGAGCATTCCGACGTCGCCGTGTTTCTCCACTCATGCGGCTCGGTCTACGACCTGATACCGGATTTCATCGACGAGGGAGTCCAAATACTCAACCCCGTCCAGACATCGGCCGCGAAGATGGATCCAAGACGGCTTAAGGAGGAGTTTGGCGATAAGCTCACCTTCTGGGGCGGTGGCTGCGACACGCAGACATTGCTTCCGACCGCAACACCGGCGGAGGTCAGAGAACACGTCCGCGAGCGGATGGAAATATTCAAGCCTGGAGGCGGCTTCATCTTCAACCAAATCCATAACGTGCAGGCCGATGTCCCTCCGGAGAATGTTGTCGCCATGCTGGATGCGGCTTACGAGTTTGGGGCTTACGAGTGATGCGATTTAGAGTTGCCGAAGTTTATCGATTATTGTGAAAGCTCACCAATTCTTGCCACAGAGGGCACAGAGATCGCAGAGATGATCTTGTGCTTCCCATCCACCAACCGTTTCTCGACAATCCCCGCTTCCGCCCTTTTCTTTCAAGCGCACTTGCACGTTGCGCTTCAGCACGATCTTGCTTGGTCGTCGGCGGAGTAGGACCGCCGTAATCCTTCATCGCTTTTTCAGACAGGATTCACAAGATTTACAAGATTTACATAATCATCTTGTTAATCATGTAAATCATGTCAAAAAATGTTTCGGTTAGGGCCTACGGGCCGCGCCAGGTCCTCTGTGGCTAAATTGCCTTTTTGCTCAAATCGAAGCGCTAGATGCTGTGGGGCCCGAAAACCGATCCCGCATCCTTCCATTTGAATCACCGGCTAGTTTCTGATTAACTCCACGAAGATTGTCATCAGAATCATATTAACTTCGCCGTGGACACAATTCCGCACGCCTCACCTTCGAGCGGCTGGGCCGGTCTAAGAAACGTAAGAGGAAGAAGAAAGCTAAGTACACGTTTTCACAAATACGATGGCGCACAATGTCCTTTTTGACAGGATAACAGGATAGACCGGATACGGACCTCCTGAGCATTCATCTTGCTCATCCTGTTATCGTCTCAGACATAATACGTCATCAAAGTTACGAAATGGACTACTAAGTGACACCTCACGAATCTTTCGAGGCGTACTGGGCGGGCGAACGGCCGGAGCGCATTCCCTTCTCTATCTACGGCGCCTTCTGCGGCAGCCTGGAAGAGAACCCGGCGTGGGCGCCGCTGTTCGAGCGTGGGCTGGTGCCGACCTACTGGATGCCGACGTTTAGCAGCACGAGGAACGGCGTCGAGAAGGTTAGCGACAGTTATGAAGAAAATGGGCAGACGGTGCGCCGCACGACCCTCAAGACGCCGGTCGGCGAGATTTACGCCACGTCATACCTCCCACCGGGCTCACTCATGGCGTGGCCGAAGAAGCACTGGCTGAGCACAGCCGAGGACTACCGCGTGCGCACATGGCTCGTCAAGAACCTGGAGATCCGCCCCAACTACGGCGCCTACCACCGGCTCGTAGAGCAGACTGCCCCGTGGGGGCTCGTGCTCCCCGCGATCGGGCGGACTCCTTTCCAGAGAATCCTCGTAGACTGGGCGGGACTGGAGCAGTTTACCTTTCACCTCATCGAACTCGAAGAGGAGGTGCTCGAGCTGTACGAGGCCCTGTTCGAGAACTTTCGGAAGATCGTCGAAATCACCGCCGAAGGACCAGGGCGCTACGTCGCCTGCCAAGAGAACTTTACGGCCGAGAGCATGGGACCCGTCCGCTACGAGCGTTTCCTGCTGCCGGTGTACAAGGAGTGTATTCCGACGCTGCACCAGGCCGGCAAGGTTGTCGGAACGCACTATGATGGCAACTTGTCCTCGGTAAAGCACCATATTGCCGACGCACCCATTGACCTGATCGAGTCGCTCACCGAGCCACCCGAGGGCGACATGACCTTGGCGGAGTCCCGGGCGGCCTGGCCGGAGAAACGCTTCTGGAATAACATCAACGTCGCGAAGTTCGACCTGCCGCCGGACCAGTTGCAGGCCGAGATCCACCGGGGAGTTGCCGAGGCCGCGCCCGACGGCCGCGGTCTCGCCTTCGAGATCTCCGAAGACCTGCCGAAGAACTGGCGGCAGGGCATCCCCGCCGTCCTCGAAGCGCTGGGCTATTAACCGTATCCGGCCGCCTGGCCGCCATTGCCTGTCGAATCCAACGCGCAAAAATGATTGTCGCGATCGCCCGAATCTATCCCGATGATCATGCCATGCTCGTTTATGGCTGGTCTCCTCTCTTGGATGTTCACCAGTCACGGTAGGAACCGCTCTTTCACTCAGGTCAGTTCAGCTCGTCCCAGCAGCTCGTATTATCGCTGCTGGGCCTTTTGAATTTTGGCCCAGGTGTCCCGTAGCGACACGGTCCGGTTGAATACAGGCCGGTCCGCCGTAGCATCCGGATCCGCGCAAAAATATCCCTTGCGCTCAAACTGATACCGGCTGCCCGGCACTGCCCCGGCCAGGCCCGGTTCCACGCGGCATGTTGAGAGGACCTTTACGGAACCAGGGTTGAGACTATCGCGCCAGTCTCCTCCGCTTTCGGGGAACTCTTCGGAGAACAGGTGCTCATAGAGCCGCACCTCCGCCTCGATAGCGTGCGCGGCGGAGACCCAATGCAGCGTCGCCTTGACCTTGCGCCCGTCGGGCGAGTCGCCGCCGCGGGTGGCGGGATCGTAGGTGCAGCGAAGCTCTGTGATCTCTCCGGTATTCGCGTCCTTTACCACCTCCGTACACGTGATGAAATACGCGTAGCGCAGGCGCACTTCGCGCCCGGGCGCGAGCCGGAAGAATTTCTTAGGCGGGTCCTCCATGAAATCCTCTCGCTCGATGTACAAGACGCGGGAAAACGGCACCTTTCGCGTGCCTGCATCCGGGTCTTCGGGATTGTTCACCGCGTCGAGCTCTTCGCTCTGGTCCTCCGGATAGTTTTCGATGACAACGCGCAGCGGGTCGAGCACGCCCATCACGCGGGGCGCGCGCTTGTTGAGGTCCTCGCGCAGGCAATGCTCGAGCTGTTCGATTTCGTTCGTGCTGTCGGCCTTCGCCACGCCGATGCGCCCACAGAAATCGCGGATGGACTCCGGCGTGTAGCCCCGGCGGCGCAGGCCGGCGAGCGTCGGCATTCTCGGGTCATCCCAGCCGTTTACGTGCCCCTCTTCAACCAAATCGGTGAGCTTGCGTTTGCTGAGGACGGTATAGGTCAGATTGAGCCGCGCGAACTCGATCTGCCGGGGGCGATACACGTCCAGCGCATCCAAAAACCAATCGTACAGCGGCCGGTGGTCTTCGAATTCCAGCGTGCAGAGTGAATGTGTAATCTTCTCTATCGAATCCGACTGGCCGTGCGCAAAGTCGTAGGTCGGATAGATGCACCATGCGTCGCCCGTCCTGTGGTGTGCGACTTTTAGAATGCGGTACATCACCGGGTCCCGCATGTTCATGTTCGGCGAGGCCATGTCGATTTTGGCGCGCAGGACACGGGACCCTTCCTCGAACTCTCCTGCGCGCATGCGCTCGAAGAGATCGAGGCTTTCCGCGGCCGGGCGCTCCCGAAAGGGACTGTTCGTTCCAGGCAGTGTCAGCGTGCCGCGGTATTCGCGAATCCGATCCGCATTGAGGTCACAAACATAGGCCTTGCCGGCCCGAATGAGTTGCACGGCCCACTCATAAAGCTGCTCATAATAATCCGACGCAAAATACTCGTGCTCTCTCCAATCAAAGCCCAGCCAACGGACATCTTCCTTAATCGACGCGACGAATTCATCTTCCTCCTTGCACGGATTCGTGTCGTCGAAGCGAAGGTGGCACACGCCCCCTTCGTTCTCGCTCGCGATACCGAAATTGAGACAGATGCTCTTCGCGTGCCCGATATGAAGATAACCGTTCGGCTCGGGCGGGAAACGCGTCACCACGCGCCCGTCGTGCTTACCCGATTCGATGTTCTCGGCGACAATCGACCGAATAAAATCTGTGCCCGCCGCTGGGGCTGCCTCACTCATGAAAACCAACCTCGCTTGAAATGGATGTTTTGGGGAATTTTGGAATTCACATACCCAACCGGTGGTTCCGGCCCAACCGG
>JASJYE010000505.1 GCA_030123645.1 Candidatus Hydrogenedentota bacterium
CGACTATGTGGATCTCTTCACGCTGTTAGCGGAGAGCGGTCTACGCATCGGAGAGGCCCTTCACTTGCGATGGTGCGACATCGCGCTTGGCCACGACGAAGGCAGTTATCTTCGAGTGCAGCCGTGGGGCGAATGGACTCCGAAAACGAAAAAGAGCATTCGAAACGTTCCATTGAGTCTCGCTGTGGAAACGATGCTCCGTACACGCCTGAGAGCGAAAGCGGACGTTGACCCGAAGGCCTGTATCTTCCCGGCGACCTGGACGAACGGAGGCGTGTGTCAGTACTTCAATAAGATGCTCAAGAGAGCGTGCCTGCATGAGCGCGATGAACGGGATCAGAAACTTCGCGTGCATTCCTTCCGGCATTACTACGCCTCGACGCTCGTAAGGAGCGGAGCGGATCCCGCGACGGTGCGCGATTTGTTAGGACACGTTTCCGTCGTAACGACAAACAGATATTTCAACGTGCCGCGAAGTGAGTTGTTCGCTGCGACGGCCGGAGCATTCTCGCGTACACGATCCGTACACGAATCCAACGGATTGTACCGGTTTCCAGCGGAAAAAGAGAGTCACGCCTCGACGAGGTAGGATAGAAAACCCTTTGTTTATAGGCATTCTGAGACTAGAGCATAGCATAACTGGCGAAGGTGGGCATAGGGGAGTGGGCTCTAGAAAGGACGGGTTTCATGAGCGAAGACACTTTGTTTGCGAAGATGGCGAGCGGCGAGATTCCGTCGGATGAGGTGTATTCTGATGAGGAGTATTATGCGTTTCGGGATATCAATCCTCAGGCGCCGACGCATGTCCTCATCATTCCGCGCAAGCCGATCCCGAAAATAAGCGATGCGGAGGATGGCGACCGGGCGTTGCTGGGTGGGCTGGTGTTGAAGGCAACGGAAATCGCGCGACGGGAAGGGCTTGAGGATGACGGGTACCGCCTGGTTATCAACTGCGGCAAGCAAGGGGGGCAGACGGTTTACCACCTGCATCTACATATTCTCGGCGGGCGTCAGATGAATTGGCCGCCGGGGTAGCGCGCGGCGATGCACCCTATCGACACGAAGACGCAACTGTGCGGCGTGATTGGCAATCCCGTCGGGCATTCCCAATCGCCGCGGCTCCACAATGCGGGCTATGCCGCCCTTGAGCTGGATTTCGTCTACCTGGCCTTTGAGGTATCGGATGTCGCGGGCTGCCTGGCGGGGATGCGTGCACTCCCCAACTTTCGGGGATTGAGCGTCACGATCCCGCACAAGTTGGCCGTGATGGAGCATCTCGATGAGCTCGAGCCGATGGCGGAGAAGGTCGGCAGCGTAAACACCATCACGCACGAGGGGGAGCGGCTCATCGGTTCGACGACGGACGGTCCAGGCGCAGTGCGGGCCTTTGACGACGCGGGGGTGCAGTTACTGGGCCGGCGCGTACTCCTGCTGGGTTCCGGGGGAGCGGTGCGGGCCGTAGCTTTCGCTATTGCCGACATGTGCAGTCCCGCAGAAATCACGATCTTGGGCCGGACTCCGGAGCGGGTCTCCTCGCTGGTCGAAGACCTCCGGGCCAAGGCGCCGGGCGCTTTCGCAGCGGGGGATATCGAGGCGGATATCGAAGGGGCGATGGGGGATCACGAGGTAATTATTCAGGGGACGCCGCTCGGTATGGGCCCGGATCGGGCGGGGGCATCCTGTGTTCCGCCTGAAACGCTCCGGCCCGGCCACGTCGTGTTCGATATGGTTTACTCGCCGAAGAGGACCAAGCTCATCGCGGACGCTGAGGCCGTAGGTTGCACCGTGATCTATGGAATCGAGATGCTGCTGAACCAAGCCGCGCTCCAGTTCGAGCGGTGGACGG
>JASJYE010000506.1 GCA_030123645.1 Candidatus Hydrogenedentota bacterium
AGGTACTTTTTCTTTGGGAAAAGAAAAAGTACCCAAAAAGAAACCGATATGAAGATAGTCGAGGCTTTTAGGCCACACATGGGCCTGTGTCAGGTGTCGCGGTTACCGGAAGTTTAGGAGATAGATGATGGCTGAGTCGTTTGATGCGGGCCTGCAGCGTGAGGTGTATGACGCGGAGTTCCGGCTCTTGGAAAGTAAGTTGATGGATGTGAAGGACCGCGTGGTGCGGCTCGAGTCGACGATGGCGCGGGGCATTCTGTTGTTGGTGGCGAATCTGGCCGGGGTCGTGATGAGCCTGGCGCAGCAGTACCTACGGCAATAACGAAATCTTGGAAAGGGTTGCGGATGTTTTGGAAGATTAGATGTGAGGACGCGCCGGAGGAATCCGGTCATGCGCCGGAAGGGCGCTTTGTGCTGCACCGGCACGTGGATTCGGGCGGCGAGCATCTCGATTTGCGTCTCGAATGCGGCGACCATCTCAAGGGTTGGCGGATTGATGCCGCGGAGCTCGGTGAGGAGGCCTGGGCGACGGAGAAGGCGCCGCATCCGGTGCGCTGGTTGGATCATGACGGCGATGCGCACCGCATGGATTCGGGAACCTACGCCTGGGCGCGATCGGGCCGCGACGGCGGCGATCTACTTTTGTTCAGCGGCGATGGATGCAGGCGCGTGAGCGTGTCGCGTGCCGAAGAATTGCCAGTCGAAGCGGCACGCGCGATCGCAGATACGATTCGCGAGCATGAAGTGGAGCCGTCGGAGGTGGCGGCGTTGATCGTTGACGGGGTGACTGCGCGTCAACGGGCGACGGAGCGCTTGTGCGGGCTCGGGCGCGAGCTGGACGGTGAGGCCTTCGACGACGTGGTCTGGCGTAAGACGCTTGTTGGGCTGACGCTCGAAGAGATTCACGGACAACTGCGTTCGTTCGAGCTGCGCTTTGACGTGATGCATCCGCCGCTGCCCGTATCGCGGCCGGATTCGGATGGAGACGGCATTCAGGGCGCGCGATCTGACCAGGCGCTGGCAATCGTGCGGGACTAGATATTGAACGGATATCGGAGCCTTTCGTTCAAGAGATTCCCGCCTTCGCGGGAATGATATTGGGGAAGGGATTCGAGGTGGTCGCGGGGTGCTTTCAGCCCCGAGATTTACAAGGACGAGGACAACGAAACGGGCGAGGTGTGTCCGTAGAAGGAGGTAACGATGGCTTTTGGTGATGTGGGTGGAGCGGTAACGGAACTGATCGTGACGTGTCAGACGCCGGCGAGCGGTGGCGTCGCGATTTCGAAGGGCGACGCCGTGATTCTAACGGGCGACTACGAAGTCGATACGACGACGACGGCGGAGGACGTGATTTTCGGTCAGGCGATGGCCGATGCGACGACGAACGGCGAGGCGATTCCGGTGAAGGTGCGCGGCATTAGCATCTATTCGTACACGGGCACCGCGCCGACGGTCGACGGGTCCGCGGGCGTGCTCGCTTCGGCGACCGCGGGGTCGGTAAAGGCGCCGCTGTCGGGCAACGGCTTCGGCGTGAACGTGAAAGTGGATACGTCTGCAACGGAAGTGCATGTCCTCGTATAAGAGACACGTACTTACGGGAATGAGAAGGAGCGTGGAGCGGACTGGTTTAAGAGATTGCCACGGTCGCTGCGCTCCCTCGCAATGACAGGTAGGGGCGAATGAGCGAGTGAGTAAGGCGGTGCTCTCGGTTGGAGGGATTGCCACGGTCGCTGCGCTCCCTCGTAATGACAATCTACCAGGCACGTTGTGCCTGGAAATGGAGGAATAAAATGGCAGTGAGTGATGATTTGGTAAAGGAACGGGTCGGTTTTTTGAGTCAGGAAC
>JASJYE010000507.1 GCA_030123645.1 Candidatus Hydrogenedentota bacterium
TCTCTTTCCATCTCGCGCGCCCTTTGGCAGAGGGACCCTCATCTTGCGGCCATTGGGAAATTCTACGGAGACCATTCTACCGTGTTCCTTGCAGTAGCCGAGCGTCCGGTGCCGGGGTGGGCCAATTCTTGTACGGTATACTGCCTGTCGGTCGCACATTTCACATTCCATCACTCGTGCCTCCTAGCTGCAGAGGTCCGAAGCCTAACTACTGATCATCTGGATCCGCATAGCACCCCAAACAATGCACATCCGTCAGTATAAGACGCCTGAAATGTGTGTTTAGTCTCGCCCGTCAATGTCTTTCTTTTCAACAGGTTATACCCCGAACACGTTTTTATCAAGGGTTCATATATGGATGCACACCGAAACCACACCCTTCATGTCATCCTCAGCGCAGCCGAAGGATCTCTTCTACCGCCGGCTTCACGAGTTCAAGAGATCCTTCGGCTTCGCTCAGGATGACAGTTAGGGCGATCTCCGACGGGAAATATTCAAGACACTCCATTTGCGACGGCCCCATCATTGATCTTCCCGAAAACGCGGGATGAGTATCAGCGCTGACACCGGAATTTCGGCTTCCATTGCAGCCGCTCGCGGGCGCGCGTACACTCGACCAGCGCGCCGAAGCCGTCACAGGCCTCCAGTTTCTCGCTGTCGACCGGTATCCCCGGGAAAAACTTCTCCGCCAGCTCCAGGCTCGGCATCGTGCTGCGCTGATCTTCCGCGTTGAACAGAAAGGCCTCGAAGCCGTCCGGCGGATCGTAGTCCAAAAGCCGCCGGACCGCATCCACTAGGTCGCTCGTCCCTACGTAGTCGTTCAAATGCGGGTGCATCGGCGGGAGCAAGGCCTTGAAGGCCGGCTCGACCTCCTCTGTAATGATCCAACCCGGACGCATGGCCACACACGGCTTGCCGAAGCGCTGCGTGTACACCCGGCACAAATGCTCCCCCAAGACCTTAGACGTGTCGTAATAGCCCGTCGAAAGGCTCGGATGGTCTTCCGTGATCGGCAAAAACTCAGGGAGCTGCAGGGCCCCATGCTCCTCGTGAAGTCCGTGCCACTGAATTGACGACAGGTAGATAAAGCGATCCACCGTGTCACGTTTTCCCGCCTCCTCCAGGAGCACAAAAGTCCCCTGTACGTTCGTCTCCATCAACTCATCAAAGGGTTGAATGGGACCGGGAAAGGCCGCGCAGTGCACCACGGCATCGACTCCTTCCATCGCCTGCTCGACCAGCGGCACGTCCGTAATCGAACCTTGGAACACCGGCCCGAGCCCGCGCAGTTCATCGGTGGGCGACTCGAGGACATCGAGCTGCACAATCTCGTGCTCGGCGGCAAGATGGAGCGCCAGCGCGCCCCCCAGCCGCCCGCTCGAGCCCGTGATCAGAAGCCTTCCCTGCGTCGTTCCTTTGAACGAAGCCATCGGCCAGCCCTCCCATGAGCAGGTTCACGGCCTCGGCCGCTCCAGCCCCCGTATCATACGCCCGAAACCCGCTCGTTGCGACCGTCCTGCCCTTGAATCGTTGATTCTCTATAGGCCTTCGAGTAAGGTATTTGATTACAACGCAAGGCCTTCCGGCGTACATCGCGCCGATCGTTACGAGGAGATCACGCCCATGGGCGCCGCCGACCAAGTTTACGTGAGCCATCTTACGCCGCTGAGCTTCATCCAACGCAGCGCGTTCGTTTATCCCGACAAGACCGCCATTATCCACGGCGACAAACGCTATACCTATCGCGAATTCGGCGAGCGCGTCAACCGCCTGGCCTCCGCCCTCGAAAAACGCGGCCTCAAGAAAGGCGGACGCGTCGCCGTCCTGCTCCCCAACATCCCGCC
>JASJYE010000154.1 GCA_030123645.1 Candidatus Hydrogenedentota bacterium
GTGAAAATGGCGACGAGGATGATGGCTGAGACGGCGGGCGCCACCAAGCGCTTCATGGATGTCATGGCCATGGCCATTTGCGCTCCTTCTTACCCGTTCGGCCGACTTAACATGGCTGGGATCGTGGGTCTGTCCATGGGAAATCCCGCCAAACATGCCAGGGATGGGGCGAAGCGGAATAGTCGGTCGTCGGGTCGGTGGAAGCGTTCATCCTGGTGATCGGGGCGGTTCTTGATTAAGGCTTCAGGGAATCGGTGACGACAATTCCGCCTTCGCCAGTGGGAATCTGGCGGGGCAGTTCGACCACTTTGGCAGGCAAGGAAGTACGACCGTTGCCTGCCCACAGTCGCGTCGGCAGAATGGATTTTGGAGGGCGGGTCAATCGGATAAATCGGTTCGAACGGGTGGTTTCGCCGCGAGATGAAATACACGGTCCGCTCTAACGGCAGGTTTTTGTCCCGGGGAAGCATCAGCATCGCGGAGCGCGCGGGGGCCTGAATCCGGACTGGCAAGAAACTGTCCTTTGCCGTACAAACATCCCGCCTTTGCCTTCATCGGCTGTCCCGAGAGGGCATGCAAGAGCCGGACGCGGAGCCCGTGCGGTGGATGGAAGCCTCTAGGAGATATCATGGTTGCCGGGAACAATCCATCGCCGCAAAATTCGCATGAGAATCAAGCGGATCGGGGAGTCAGCATCGTCATTCCCGCCTACAACGAGGAAAAGGCGATCGAACCCGTGCTTAGCGCCCTGCGGGAGACCATGACCGCAAGCGGCATGGACCATGAGATCCTGGTGATAGACGATGGTTCGACCGATCGCACCGGAGACATCGCGGCCGCGATTGGCTCCCCTGTCAAGGTCGTGTCCCACGACATCAACAGGGGGTACGGGGCCGCGTTGAAAACGGGAATCCGGGCCGCCCGCTTCCCATTGATCTGTATCACGGATGCCGACGGAACCTATCCCAACGATCGAATTCCCGAATTGATCGCCCATCATTCGCGCGCGGCGTGCGCCATGGTGGTCGGCAGCAGGACAGGCGCCAATGTCGCCATTCCATTCGTGCGAAAGCCGGCCAAGTGGGCCATAGGCAAACTGGCGAACTACATCGTGGGGGGGCGAATCCCGGATATCAACTCGGGCTTGAGGGTCTTCCGCAAGGACCTTGCCCAACGGATATTCCCCTTGCTTCCGGACGGGTTTTCGTTCACCACGACGATCACGCTGGCCATGTGGACCAACGGCTTCAAGGTGGATTACCTGCCGATCGATTATCACGTGCGGATCGGCCATTCGAAAATCCGGCCCCTTCACGACACATTGAATTTCGTGCAGATGATCCTGAAAATGGGGCTCTACTTCGCACCCATGAAAATCTTTCTTCCGTTTAGCGGGATCATTCTTTTAGCCGGATTCTCATGGGGTTCTTACTCCCACTTCGTGCTGGGCAGGCTCGCCGACGCGAGCACCCTTGTCATCGTCATGACCGCCGTCCAGGTTGGCGCATTGGGCCTCATCGCGGAGCTCATCAATCTGCGCTCACCAAGGATCTAACGGTGGGACGCACCCCCATGACGGCCTCGCGGGATGCCTATGCGGAGTGCTCGATTCCCGTGGTTGCCCGCCTGCTCACCCTGCTCGACCGCAATCCGCATTCGCCCACTTACGGCTGCTTCCATCGCGACTACTGGCTCTATAAAACGTCGGACTTTCCCGACGCGGTGCGCCAGTTCGGGGTCCATACCCTGGCCCTCGTCTACAAGCACGATTTCCCCGGCAGTCCCTACAGGTCCCGGCCCCGGATTCGGGACTGGACCGTGGCCGCCCTCGATTTCTGGGCCGGACTCCAGCATGGCGACGGCTCCTTCGACGAGTTTTATCCCTATGAACGCGGATGGGCCGGTCCCACCGCGTTCACCACCTACACCGCCTGTGAAGCCTTGACGTTGCTGGGAGACGAGGTTCCCGGGCCGGTGCGCGAACGGGTGACGGCGGCGGTCGTGAAGGCCGCCGGCTTCATCGCCGCGGGCCAATCCGAGGAGGACCATCTGGCGAATCACCACGCCATGGCGGCCCTCGCCGTGTGGAAGGCCTTCGAGCTCTCCGGGGACGAGTCCCTGCGGCGGGGATTCGAACGCCTGTGGGAGGTTTTCCTCACCTATCATGATCGGGAAGAAGGATGGTCGCGCGAGTATGACGGGCCCGACCCGGGATACCTGTCCGCCACCGTTTCCTTCCTTGCCAAGATCCACAAGACGAATCCCGACCCCGATATTCTCGGCGTCTTACGGCAATCCGTCGAGTTCTGCGCTTATTTCGTCTATCCCAACGGCCTTTACGGGGGCAGCCTGGGAAGCCGCAACACCCAGCATTTTTATGCCCATGGGTTCGAGCTTCTGGCGGGCCGGGAGCCCATGGCCGCAGCCGTGGCGGAACGCTCGCTGATGGCTCTCCAGGACGGCGGCCTGGTGCCGCCGGGGATCATGTCCGACCGCTACGTCTTCTACCGGGTGCCGGAACTCTTGCTCGCCTATCTGGATTACACGCCGAGGACCGGGACGCCGCCGCCGCTGCCTTGCGAACGCGACGATTTCACTCAATATTACCCGAAGGCGGGAATTTACGCCGCCGTTCGGGGCCCGCACTACGTGATCGCCAATCTCGCCAAGGGCGGGGTGGTCAAGATTTTTGATCGCCATGATGGCCGGTTGGCACTGGCGGACAACGGCCTCGCCGGACGCCTTTCCGATGGCCGGCTCCTGACTTCGCAATGGATATCGGCGGATTACCATATCGAGGCCGATGCCGAGGGCTGGACGGTTGCGGGCCGGATGCAGGTAGTCCCCGCGCACAAGACCTTCTCGCTGTTGAAGAATCTGGTCTTCCGTGGGGCTCTGTTCGTTTTGGGTTGGAACTCCCGTTTTTGCCATTTCCTCAAGGGCCGGATACGCCAAATACTAATTCTCGACCCCAAAAAAGGCCCGGCGCGGTTTTCCCGCCGCTTCCGCTTCGGCGAGGACGGCGTTTCCCTGGAGGACCGGATGACCGTGGACGCGACGGCGCGCTTCGTGGCGCTGTCGGCGGGCGGAGACGAGTTCGTGCGCTTCGTTCCCCAGAGCCGTTTCTTTCAGGCTTCCGAACTGGAAGACATGGGACAGGAACTGGACGGCGATGCCGTGCAAAGGCTGAACCGGGAAAAGACCCTGACCATTCTGACGAAGGTGACGGCGAACGCCCATCGGCGCGAGGTGGCGTGAAACGACAGCCGAATCGAGAGTCTTTTCCGCCTTGTTCGGCGCTCCGCCGAGTCCCGCAGATAACATAAGGTTCGCTTGATTTCCAATGATCGTCGGCATCTCCATGTCCCATAACGCCACCGCTTGTGTCGTCGACCCGGAAAGCGGGGAGGTTCTGTTCTGCTGTTCGGAGGAAAGGTTCAGCCGGCGCAAGAACGACTGGGGGCTGCCGAAGCGGGTGCTGGGTTACATTTTTGAACATGTCGTTTCCGCCGATGCGGTGAGCAAGGTGGTGATCGGCGAATCCTGCCGCGGCCGTTGGGGTTCCAAGGCCTTCGTCCGCTTGCTTTACTTGAGCGATTTCGCCTCGAAGGACCGGGCGGTGCGCTCGAAGGTCGCCCTGCCGCTTATCGCCGCCTGGGAGCTGATCTGGCGCGCCCTCGCTCCCAAGGAGGATTACAGCCCGCTTGTCGTCGATGGTCTCAAGGCCATGGGACTTCGCTGCGAGATCGAGTTTTTCGACCACCACACGAGTCACGCGGCGAGTGCGTACTACTGTTCCCCCTTCGACGAGGCCCTGGTCTTTACCCTTGACGGCGAGGGCGACCGGCTTTCGGGCTCCTGTTGGAGCGGTGACGGGTCCAGATTGATCCATCATACGGATGTCCCGGAGGCGGCCTCGGCGGGCAAGTTCTATCGGGCCGTCACGTCCCTGCTGGGCTTCACGGTCAACCGCCACGAAGGCAAGGTGACGGGACTAGCCGCCTATGGTGACCCGGACCGTTTCTACCCGGTGTTTCGTGATTTGCTCCGGGTCGAGGAAGATGGCGGAAATCAAGGTCCCAAGCTCGTTTCCGAGATAGCGGCCGCCTATCTGGGCAGTTTCAGCTTTCGCCGGGTCAATGTCGTCCAGTTGGCAAGGTATTTCTTCGATATGCTCCGAGCCGCGTCCTGGGAGGGACTCCTCAACGACATGCTGCGCCGGTATTTCCGGGAAACCTACGGCAATGTTTTGGGGCTTGATTTCCGCAATCTCTCTTTCGCCGACAAGGCCGACGTCTCCGCCGCCGCTCAAAAGGTGCTGGAGGAAGCCGTGGTCGACTTGGTCGGACGTTATCTTGAAATCCACCCGTCCAAAAATCTCGCCCTTGCCGGCGGCGTTTTCGCCAACGTGAAGTTGAACCAACGGCTGCTGGAAAACCTGCCCATCGAGAACGTTTACATCCATCCCGGCATGGGGGACGAGGGGCTGGCGCTCGGGGCCGCCATGCTCGCCATTCACCGGGGCGCGGGCAGGAAGTCGAGGGGGGCGATGCTGAGCCATGTCTATCTGGGACCGGAACATGACGATGCGGACGTGAGCACCGCCCTTCGCAACGCATCCGTGGCTTGGCAAGAGATGGATAACGAGGAACTCTTCGAGGCGGTCGCCCAGGCGCTGGTGGAGGAAAAGATCGTGGGGCTTTTCCGGGGGCGGCCCGAATACGGCCCGCGGGCGCTCGGGCACCGCACCATCCTGGTCAATCCCGCCAAAAGGGAGATCAACGACATCCTCAACGCGCGGCTGCGCCGGAGCGAATTCATGCCCTTCGCTCCCGTTGTCCTGGAAGACGCGGTGAGCGATATATTCGATTCAGCGAAGCTGGACGGGGCGCGAATCGCATCCCGCTTCATGACCATCACGCTGGACGTCAAGGAAGCTTATCGGGAGCGCATTCAAGGCGTCGTTCACGTGGACGGCACGGCGCGACCGCAAATTATCGACGATGACAGCGATCCGGTCTATCTGGGGATCGTCAAGCGGTTCCAGGAAAAGACCGGGATCGGTTGCGTCGTCAACACGTCATTCAACGTGCACGAGGAGCCGATCATCACCACTCCCGAACAAGCCGTCCGGGCCTACAAGGACGACTACATCGACGTTCTGGTCATAGAAAACTGCGTCGTCGGATTGACGTGAATCCGGCCTAACAGGGCGCCCTTATAACGGCTTTTGGCAAACGTAGACGCGTATCAAACCGTCGCCAACGAGAACCCTTTCAAGCGCGGATCCTTTCGGAATCCCGTAGTTGATCGGATGTTCATCGACAACCGTCATTCCTGTTTCGGTGATCAGGTCTCTTACCTCGTTGGCGGAGAAAACCCAAATGACCGGCACGTACATATGATCCAAGACGAAATTGTTGATGGCCCGAAAGCGGGAGAACAGCGCATGCATAACGTCAAAGGGAATGACCCGGCCGAGCAACCGCCACAGGCGGATGACGTACTCGAACAGGCTTTTACGAAAGCTGTAGATGCTGATGTAGGCGGTGCCGTCCGGCTTCAGCACCCGTGACAACTCGCGAAGGGACTTCTCGACATCGGCGGTGTGATGGACGACACCGGCGCAAACGACGACGTCGAAGGAACCGTCGCCGTAGGGCAGTTCCATGACCGATCCGATCTCCACGTTGATCTCGGGATGGTTTTGCCTGACGTGTTCGACGGCGTCCGGGTTCATGTCGATGGCGAAGACCCGCCCGAAGCCCTGCTCCACACATGTGAGCCCATTCAGCACATGGACCCCGCATCCGGCATCGAGGACGGTGAGGTTCCGGTTGTCGCCGGGAAACGCCTGTTTCAGCCAATCGGAGAAAAATCGCTTGCCGGGCGGCAACGCGCCGTCCCGGACATCCGAGATCATCGACGTATGGATCTTGGTATAGAACGACTCGGTGGATGAAACCCCCTCAAGGGACAAGTTCGTGGGCAAATTATCACCTCGCGTGAATTGGGAACCGGAAGACCGATTGAGGGAACAGCCCCGTCATGCCGTGCCATCCATTCTTGCCGGTACGGCTGTCTTGGAAAAGGCTCCCGGCCCCGAGGGCATCGTCAAGCTCCCGGCAGGCGGGAAATCCAGCGTCTGACGCGACCCTGGAACCATGGAATTCAAGCTCGAGGCGACGGTCGAAATCGGCCCGCGGCCCCTCCCGGAGGGGCGCCGGCCGCCTTCGAGGCGGCCCTCACATCAAGGTGGTGTCGCCGTCGAAGGGCGTGGCGTACCAGGCCCCGGGCTCGTCCAGGCACTTCGAAAGGGTCCAGCCGA
>JASJYE010000508.1 GCA_030123645.1 Candidatus Hydrogenedentota bacterium
GCCAGCGTCCTCAATTTCGCGCCGAGTGCAAAGGTGTATGGCTCAAAGGCACTCAAGGACAGATCGAGGATCCCGCCCCACTCAGTGAAAATTTCCGAGGTCGGGACGCCTCGATCGATCTCCTCGTCGAACTGCACCGCCGCGACAATCTGGTCGGCGTCGGTGAGGGTGGGTGGGGTGGATAGGACGTCCAAGGTTCCGTTCAGGCTCATCTCGACCTTAGAAATCTGTTGAATCTCTCCCTCGAGGCTCGAGTTGTCCAGATCGACATCCGTTTCCACTTCGAAGGGCAGAGTTGGTGGCAGCGTGCCTCCCTCGGTGTAGATGTTGACTAATTCAGTGCCGAAGTCCCCGACCGGCTCAAATTGCTCAACGAGTATCGTGCTGCTCAGATCCCCATTGGCGTAGACGTTCAACACGCCCACGGTCCCTGCGATCGCCAATGCCAGCATCGTCATGCACGCAGATGCCACCAAGGCAAACTTTCTGGATTTCCTCATGGTCCCCTCCTGAGTTTTAAACCTTCCGCTGTGTTGATAATCTGCGCGCACTGTCAATCGCGCGCAGGAACCTCTTCCCTAAACTAGGATGCCCTAGCTGGCCCCTGATATTTAACTGCCTAACCAAAATCCCCGACTTCACAAAGGCGGCGTAACACATCCCCTTCCGCAGTCTCATTCAAGACGATGCGATGAGCGGGATTATAAGCCCATTTTAGCAGTACTGTCAACTCCTTTTTTTTAGGCCATTTTTTGCGTTTTTGGAGCTGGGCCGGCAAGAATCCGGGCTGGCGGTTCACACACCTGCATGTCTTGCGACCAGGTCCACCCGTTTTTGGGCCAGCAATAGGGCCTCAAGCCTCCTCCCAAAGCCTGCGCGCCCCATCCCGGGCCTGCGCCTCCTTTTCCTCGCGCAGCATCTTTTCATTTACACACATCGCGTCGAAGAGGGCCGACGCGCGCTTCAGCGCGGCCGTCATGTCACCTGAAAAGGCGAAGCGGCCACGATAAGCCACCACGGCCTGTTCGTGAGAGAGTGGGGCCCAATCGCTCTTTTTTGATAATTCGTCAAATCCGTGCTTAATGAGGAGCACGCCGGCGAAACCCATAAGCCGGCGGAATTCGTCCACGAGCCATAGCGCCGGTTTCTCATTTTTCACGTCGTAGTAAGTCTTCGTGCCGTTGGCGCCGCCGTCCAGCTCGCCGCGATGCGCCCACAATTCATCACGATTCAATTGAGCGTTGATGAGGGCGGGATAGTCCTGGAGGAGCAGGCGCAGCTCGGCCTTCAAGGGGCGCAAGCCTTCGACTCCCTTCGCGCGAGAGAGGGCATGGCGCCGGGTGATTGTATCTGCGATCTTGTCTTGGGCCCACTCGCGCACAAAAGGACCCGCCGCATTCAAGAAGCTCTTGCATGCCGATTCCATCTCCAAGCGAAGCCGCTCCGCCTCGACGCTGAGATCGGCTGCAGGCGTCCCCAGATCGGCTTCCGGCATGTCAAGCCTGGGCATTTGGACGACAGGGCGCGTAATTTCTCTTTCGACGGTCTTTGAGGGTACCTGCATCCCAGCACGGAAAGAATCTTCGAGTTCTTGGAGAGTTTTCAGTGCGTCGATGACGTTGTCCTCGGGTGAATGGAGCCCGAGCGACCGCGCGGCGTCTTCGTTTAGTTCCTCAACAAACTCCAAGCCTGCGAAACGCAATCGCACCTCTGGTGAAACCCGAGTGTGGACGATTCGACCGGGAATGGCGTCGCCGGTCATGACCGCCCCCTGCGAGGACTGCGGCGTAACGTTTATCCATGTGCCGGCGGGAGGAAACACATCTTCGCGTGTGAC